>DASSFT010000700.1:0-13519 GCA_035694045.1 Chitinophagaceae bacterium | reverse complement strand
ATAACTTCCAAATTCTTAAGTAAAAATGTTATATTGGGTTGAGGAAGAATATGTGCACTATTAATACTATTTTATCATAGTTTTTATAATTTTATTAGCCAACTCGTTTTTATGCAAACGAATATTCTGCGGGAGATCACTCCTCTAACAACCAGCGATTGCTTTACGATTTTTACCCGCGTAAAATCTGAATTCGATTTTCCCCTGCATAGTCATGAAGAGCTTGAGCTGAATTTTATACTTAATGGAAAAGGTGCTAAACGAGTTGTTGGAGATCATATTGGTGAGATTGATGATATTGAACTTGTATTAGTAGGTTCCAATCTTCCGCATGTATGGCAAACCCATAAATGCACGAGCAAAGAAATCAGGGAGGTCACGATCCAGTTTCATAAAGACCTGTTTGATGAAAAATTGTTGCGAAGAAACCAGCTAAGCTTTATCCGGAATATGCTTGAGAGGTCCGCCCGGGGAATTTTATTTTCCCGCCAAACTGCCGAACAGATAACACCACGGCTTTTAATATTAAACCAGAAACAGGGATTTGATTCGGTACTTGAATTGATGTCGATCCTGCACGACCTGTCTATTTCCCGTAACATGCATACGTTGTCAGATTCTACTTTTAACAATGTTGAATTTTCTTACAACAGCCGGCGGATCGGGAAGGCTGTCGACTATATGAACCAAAATTTCCAAAAACCGATTACGTTGACAGAAGTAGCCAGGCTGGCGAATATGACGGATGTTTCTTTTAGCCGTTTTTTCAAGACGCGTACAGGCATTACGTTTATGGATAGCTTACTGGAAATGCGTTTGGGCCATGCCTCGAGATTGCTGATCGATACCACACAATCTGTCTCGGAAGTGGCTTATAACTGCGGGTTCAATAATATTTCGAACTTCAACCGCTTATTTAAAAAGAAAAAAGGCTGCACGCCTAAAGAATTCCGCGAGAATTATAGCTACGGCAACAGGATATTTATCTAGTTCTCTTCAGCAGTTAAATTCTTAATAATGCCGGCTTGTATATCGGGAGCTCCTGTTATTTTGAATGTTAAATTTTAAATGTTGAATTAGACTTAATTCTTAGAGTGTGCCCTTCATTCAAAATTCAACATTCAAAATTCAAAATAGAACTAGACTCTTAGGGAACCACGGAAACCCCTGGCGGCATAATAAGACTCTGCACCATTGTGGTACAGGAAAATATGGTCGTAACGGCGATCACAAAAAACAGCGCCCCCGAGTTTCCTGATTTCGGGAGGAGTTTTTATCCAGCTGGACGTTTTCATATCAAATTTTCCAAGTTGCTGTAGCTCCCGGTATTGTTCTTCTGTTAACAGCTCAATACCCATATCAGCTGCCATCTCAACAGCACTATTGGCTGGCTTATGTTCCTTCCTTGCTTCGAGCGCTTCATGATCATAACAAAAACTCCTCCGGCCTTTCGGACTTTCTTCTGAACAATCATAAAAGATGTATTCGCCTGTTTTCTTATCATGACCAACAACATCTGGCTCGCCTCCCGTTGCATCCATTTCATCGAGAGACCATAATTTCTCAATATTAGTTTCGAGCTTTGCCTGAACCTTCGACCATTCAAGACCTTTATGCCGGTTCATGTTTTTCTCAAAGCGGGTTTTCAATACTCTGAGCAACTCATCACGTTGTCCGGCGGGTAACTCCTTTTTACTGCTATCACTTAATTTTTTCTTTCCTGGTATGTTTTTTATCTTTTCCATCTTAGATTATTTTATTGGGCGTTACCTGCAGTTTAACTAATCATCTAATCCTTTTCCGCTAAGGATTTGTTTCACATATTTTTCAACCCTTGAAGTCCGGGTCTTGGATAGTTTGGGTTGAGAAAAATAAAAAATGTAGGCTCGTTGCCTTCCTGGGGTCAGGCCATCAAAAGCGGTCTTCAGGGCAGAGCTTTTATTTAATTTATTTTGAAATTCCTCGGGAATTTTAAATTCCGAAGTCTTTTTATACTTCACCGTCAAGCCAGCTTTTTCCACTTCGATTGCTTCATAGACGTAAGCCTTCAGCGTGCGTTCCATCTTAACAATTTGCTTAAAGTCAGTAAATCGAACCTGTCGTGCCGACTGAACATTCTGTGTTTGCTGGATCAGGATACCATCCGGATCGGCCAGCAACGCCCCTTTGAAAAATAAAAGTGCGCAGTATTCTTTAAACCCATGTATTAAAACGATATTCCTGTCCTCAAATGTATAACAAGGACAGCCCCACTTCAATTCTTCTGTCAGCCCGCAATCAAGTATGAGTGTTCTCAACTTCTCATACTCTTTCTGCCATGTTTTGGCTTTGTCAAAAAAGAAATCAACCTTGGGATTCATTGCATTCATATGTTGATACTTTAAAATAAAGTTATGAATGGTTATTGAGTCCCGATAGTTATCGGGATGATTTTTCTGTCCGCAGGTCTGAAATACCATGATATCATGGTCAGTGCCAGAAGCAGTGCCGATGGAAATATTTCATTCACGGAACTACCTGTCGCGATATGCGAAAATATTGCTGCCGTGGTAAGGAAGAAAAAACCGGCATAAGCCCATTCCTTTAGTAAAGGAAATTTAGGGATGAGTAAGGCAACAACTCCTAAAATTTTGGCTACGCCCAGTATTGTCAGAAAATAAACAGGATAGCCCAGTTGCTGAATACCATCTACCCCTGGTGGTGCAACGGATCCCTCAGCTTTCGCTTTGGACAATTGTAATATTCCTGTAGCCAGCATACCTGATGCAAGCCAAAGGGTGGAAATCCAATAGGTGATTTTGCCTGCTTTGCCCGCAGACGGGTTTCTCTTTGTCATAGCATGTTATTTTAATTTGGTTAGAATATCTTGTATTCGGTTATGTGCCATATTAATACCTTGCGTAAAAGGCATCTTCAGCACCTGGTCTCTCTGTGCAACCGATTCATATATTACGTGCATTGTAAGTTTGCTGGTTTCATCGGCAAGTTGTTCAAATTCGTAGACCTCGAGTTGAACACCGAAACCGGTATTCTGCATTTCAAATGTCCGTATGATCTTTTGATTCGGGATAAGCTCGTGGATTACCCCGTTGAATCCGTATTTATTCCCTTTGGGATCAGTTGTCTCAAATTGGTAACTCCCGTGTTTTTTGCTTTCGAGTTTCAACACTTTCGTTCCCATCCATTGCTCGACAAATTCCGGTTCCACATACGCCTTAAAAAGTAGTTCCAACGGCAAATCAAATTCCCTTGTTATCACCATTTCCTGTTTGCCGTCTTCGGCATTGATTTTTGTTTTCTGTTCCATATCCTTCTATTTTTTTGATTTGTATTTTTTCATTATGGATTCTATTTTATTGAACCTGTCATCCCACATTTTGCGGAATGGTTCTATAAAGTCGGATACTTCTTTCATTTTTTTTGCATTGAAGTGATAATAAATTTCCCTGCCGTTTTGCTCTTGTTCAAGTAATTCGCACTCGGTGAGTATTTGCAGGTGTTTTGAAACTGTCGGCCTGGCCGTATCAAAGTTTGAAGCTATTGCTCCTGCTGTCATGGATTGTGAAGCAACCAACATAAGTATAGCCCGTCTTGTGGGGTCAGCTATCGCTTGAAACACATCTCGTCGTAAATTCATTATGTAGCTATTTGACTACAAATATAAGCGTAGCTATTTAGCTACACAAATTTTTTTCGGTTTTTTTTAAAAAAATTTTCCCGTGTTGTCAGCGGTAAATCTGAATGTCATCCTTTATTTTTTCTAAAACTCATAAATAGAATGCGTTGTAAAGCGCACAAAAACAAAAACAGCAGACGCGTTGCATCTGCTGTTGATAGTATTCTATTTCGTTAGCGGTGGTGGATCACTCACCACTCACCTCTCACCACTCACCTCCCGATCCTTCGCTTCACTCAGGACTATCGGGACACCACTCACCTCTTCACAAACTTCACCGTTGTCTTTGTCTTTCCATCCGGTGACAACAACTCAATAAAGTAAATTCCCTTGCCATAGCCGCTCACGTTGATCGTTGTGGTGATCGATACCTGGGTCTTGTCTATCACCCGCTGGGTCATCATTCTGCGGTTGGCATCATAGACAGTCATTATAAGCTTGCCATTGGCATTTTCTACATACTGAATTGTCAGTACATTATCTACCGGGTTGGGATATACCTTAACATAAGGTTTGGGATTCACCTGGTTTTGAACCGTTACTTTCATCGTTTTGGTTGAACTGGCTCCATCATCATCAGTCACCTTCAGTTCGAACGTATAGATACCCGTTGTCAGGTCTGATACCGTGACTATCGATGTAGTACCACCAGTGATTGTTGCCTGCGTAGGACCCGATACCTGTGTCCATTTATAGGCCACGATCACTCCATCCACATCTGATGAGGCGTTGCCATGCACCTGCGTACTATTGGTAGGAAGGGTGATCGTAATATCATTATCCGTTCTTGCCGTTGGCGGCTGGTTGGCTGAAGGTGGTGCGGCATTTACAGTTACTGTAATGACATCCGTAGCGGTGCCTCCCCGGTTATCAGTTACCGTCAGGCGGAACACATATACTCCCTGGACCAGGTTATACAGACCCGTGGTGGCTGAACCCGTATTGGCTATCGTATAGTTGTTGGTGCCAGGACCACTCATATAGGTCCAGGCGTAAGTTGTGATCGTTCCATCAGGATCGCTTCCGCTTCCATACAATGTCGTGGTATTGGTAGGTAGCGTTATCGTAATATCGGCTCCTGCATTGGCAGTAGGAAGCTGGTTAGCCACCTGTATTACCGTTACCCTTACACTATCGGTTGCTGTAGCTCCATTGTTATCTCTTACTGTAAGTCTAAACACATACACACCCTGCACAAGGTTGTTCAAGCCGGTTGAACTACTATTAGGAGTCGTTAAGCTATAGGTGTTCGTGCCGGCAGGACCGCTTACATAGCTCCATGTATAGTTTGTTATCGTTCCATCAGGGTCATAACCGGCACCGACAAGCATTGTTGAGTTATTAGGCAGTGCCACCGTGATATCACTTCCTGCATTGGCCGAAGGCAACTGGTTGGCCGGTGGTGTAGCTGCATTCACTGTTACACGTACACTATCTATGCCTGTGGCTCCATTATTATCGGTCACTGTTAATCTAAACACATACACGCCCTGAACAAGGCTGTTTAATCCCGTTGAAGCACTTGCCGGGTTATTTAAGCTATATAAAGTATTGCCCGGGCCACTCCTGTAAGTCCAGCTATAACTGGCTATCGAGCCATCGGGATCGTAACCAATTCCAATAAGCATTGTCGAGTTCAGCGGCAGTGTGATCGTGATATCACTTCCTGCATTGGCCACAGGTGGCTGGTTAGAAGCCGCATTCACCGTTATCACAATATCATCCGTTGAGCTGGCTCCATCATTATCCGTTACTGTCAGCCTGAACGTATAGACCCCTTGCGAGAGGTTGCTGATCCCCGTTGCTGATCCATTCGGATAGCTAATCGCAAAGCTGCCGCCCGCAGGTCCACTCACATAGCTCCACGCATATGTGATGATGATACCATCAGGATCGCTGGAGCTGCCTCCATTTAAGTTCGTCGAATTCACCGGGAGTGTTAGCGTGATATTGTTCCCGGCACTAGCTACCGGTGGCACGTTGGCCACGCTGCTTACCACTATTGTTACATTATCGTCGTCGGTAGCTCCATTATTATCCGTTACTCTTAACTGGAACACATAGCTACCTGTCACCGTCAGACCAGTTACCTGCGTTGTAGCGCCTGTTGGACTGGTTATCGATGGGCTGGCCGTAGCTGGTGCGCTCACCAGGCTCCAGGCATAACTCGCTATTGTTCCATCAGGGTCAAACGACGATGTTCCATCCAACCCTGTTGTGCTGGTAGGCAGATTGATTGAAGCATTATTCCCTGCATTAGCTACCGGCGGTTGGTTGGAAGGCGTTGATGCATTTACTATCACTATCACATCATCGCTGGCTGTAGCTCCACTGTTATCTGTTACCGTTAACCTGAACGTATAGCTTCCCACTACCGTCAGGCCACTTACCTGTGTAGCAGAAGATGCAGGCGAGTTAACCGTCGCTGCTGCCGGGCCACCAACAAAAGTCCAGCTGTAAACCGTTATCGTTCCATCAGGGTCTGTGCCAGTACCGGTTAAGTTTGTTATAGTTGTCGGAAGAGTAATCGTTTGATTATTGCCTGCATTGGCTGAAGGCGACTGGTTGGCCGCCGGGTTCACTATTATTGTCATCGTATCTGTCCCCGTTGCTCCCAGGTTATCCGTAACCGTCAACCTGAACACATAGCTTCCCGCTACCGTAAGGCCGGTCACTCCCGAATTCTGTGAGGCCGGTGTTCCTATTGATGGTGTTGCAGGTCCATTTACAAATGTCCACGCATAAGCTGTAATCGTTCCATCAGCGTCCGTACCAGTACCGTTTAAGCTCGAAATGGTCGTTGGAAGGGTTATCGATTTATTATTACCTGCATTGGCTACCGGCGCCTGGTTAGGCGCTGCATTTACGATCACTCTCACTGTATCTACCGCCGTGGCCCCAAGGTTATCGGTAACTGTTAATTTAAAATAATAAGTTCCCACGGTTGTGAGACCGGTTACCCAGGTTGACGACGCCGTCGGAGTAGTTAGTGCTCCACCCGGAGGTGTGGTCCCTATTTTTGTCCAGTTATATGTTATCGTCCCATCAGCGTCAGCGCCCGATCCAATAAGCTGAGCCGTATTGATCGGAAGTGTTATCGTCACATCACTTCCCGCATTCGCCGTAGGTGGTAAGTTAGGGGCAGGAAGCACAATCACTCTCACTGTGTCTACTGCAGAAGCTCCAAGGTTATCGGTAACTGTTAACTTAAAGTAATAAGTTCCCACGGTTGAAAGACCGTTTGCCCATGTTGACGATTGTGTGGGTGTAGTCAAGGTTCCCCCGGGAGGTGTGGTCCCTATTTTCGTCCAACTATATGTTATCGTCCCATCAGCGTCAGCGCCCGATCCAATCAGCTGAGCTGTATTGATCGGAAGTGTTATGGTCACATCACTTCCCGCATTAGCCGTCGGTGGCAGGTTGGGGGCTGCATTTACTATCACTCTCACCGTATCTGTTCCCGTTGCTCCCAGGTCATCGGTAACCGTTAATTTAAAATAATAAGTTCCCACGGTTGTAAGACCGTTTGCCCAGGTTGACGACTCAGTAGGGGTAGTTAATGTTCCACCGGGAGGTGTGGTCCCTATTTTTGTCCAGCTATATGATGCTATCGTTCCATCTGCATCAGCACCCGAACCTACCAGCTGGGCTGAGGTCACAGTAGGTAGTGTTATAGTTACATCGCTTCCCGCGTTGGCTGTTGGGGGAAGGTTCACAGCCGGGTTGACCGTTATTCTCATCGTATCCACTCCTGTTAGTCCCAGGTTATCGGTAACAGTTAATTTAAAATAATAAACCCCGGGCGTAGTCAGTCCGCTCATCAGGGAAATGGCTGCATTAGGCGAACCTATTGTATATGTTGCCGGGCCACCCGCAAATGACCACTGATACGTTGCTATCGTACCATCAATGTCTGTACCACTACCTGTCACCTGTACTGAGACCAGAGGCAAAGTCATTGTTTTATCAGGACCCGCATTAGCAACCGGTGGTTGGTTACCGGAAGGCATGTATGCATTTACACCAAACTGCAAAAGAGGTTTGCCTGCTTCATAGGCGCCCACATCAGGAGCTGTACCATTGAACCCATCATTGAAATTGGGTAACACGGTACCCGCGTTATACCCGATACTATTTGTTGCTAAATCATATCCCTGTGCTCGTGGACCAGCATTAATAGCGAGCGGCGCTACAGGAACACCTGCTGCATAAGTTGGGTTGCCGTTGAATATATTACCGGCAACACCTGCAAGCAATACAAGCGGTGTATTACACACCTCATATTGATATGTACAACCAACACCTGTACCGCTATAATTTTCAGCCACTGCTCTTCCACCCTGTCCCTGGTAGGCTGCTGTCCAGATATTGTTGCGGCTAAACGTATTTTGAACAGGACCTCCGCCATTGTCCATGATGCCGCCATTCAATCCTCTTGTGTTAGCAAATCCCGGTTGAGTCGGTTGAAGAACTGTATTATGAAAAAGAAATGTTCGCCCACCTATAGCCGCATTGTTTTGTGTACCGCATTTATTAAATGGTCCTCTGTCCTCCACATCCAAACTGCTGTTGGTTGCACCGGCTCCGTGCCGGCGGCTTACATAAGTCACGTTCCTGAAAATATATAAAGGACCGATAGAGTTGGTCGCTGACGACACACCGGTAAATGTGTTGTCCAAAAAATTTCCATAGATGCGGCAATTACAATCGGCACCTTCTACTTCGATCCCATCATCCCAACAATAACTCACTTTGTTGCCATATATGTCCGTGTTCTCTCTCGGGAACCCGCTTTTTGTAAAATTATTCAGCCCTCCAATTCCGTCCTGGAAATGTTTGGTATCGCTTCCATAAATATCATTGTAACGGATAACATTATTACCACCGGCTTCCTGGAAACAAACTCCCTGCGGGCCATAAGGATAACCATTATCCCATGAGCCGGCTGTACCCCGCGGATCATGTATCTTATTTCTTTGCACAACAATCCTCGTAACTGCGTAACAGTTTTCGGTGCTGCCCACGTCATTACCTGCTTTACCGCGTATCCTCACTGCCGAATGCGTGTTCGGAAAGGAACTGTATTCGCTGGCAAAACTGGTACCACCCCATCCACTGATATCACAATTCTCTATTACCACATCATGTGCTTGCGGTCCCAGGCGGATCGCATCCTCGGTTGCTCCCTTGAGAGTAAGTCCCCTTATAATGATGTAGCCTGCGTTTATATAAATACAATTGGCAGCGCCGTTCGCAACGTCAATGGTTGCGCCACCTGTATATAGATTATAACCGCTCGCTGTTCCCGAGGTTGTAATAGTTAGCTGCGCGGATGAATTGGCCACAGTAGTTATATTATTCACCGGCCATGCTAAAGTCTCAGCCCAGGTAGTAACAGTTGTCGTTACACTATTGGCGCCCGCGGTAAGTTGTATTTCGTATGTAGTACCGGCGTTGAGCCCGACGATTGAACCCCTGTACTGGTTGGCTGGCAAAACAACGCCCTGGTATGGGTTAATATCATTTGCATTGTGTGCCCTGTTGTCAAACCATAAAGGATAACCGTCGATCCAGGATGTAGATCCCAGCACGCGATATTTCACATTACAGACTGTATTGGCATTACCACCACTATTGCTCCAATAAATCCCGATAGATTGAAAAGTAGGAACGGCCTGTACAATCCCCTGGGAAAAAAGACTGCTGCCGCCTTTCCAAAAAAAGAAGAATAATAAGAGGTGTAAAAGTTTTACATAGCGTAAACAGGTTTTCATGGGTTTTTCATTTCATAGAGTATTGGATTTGGATCTCTGTCCTCACTAATCATCTGCAAACCAGCTTCAAAATTCGGCTGTTATGCAAAGATTATTCTATCTGAAACTAATAATTAAATAAAACAGAAACAAATGGTTTTCACTCAATTAAAATCCCATGTTCTATGATTTGTGTCAAGGTAAATTAACGAGGAAGATTACCTTATAATTAAGCATACATCGTCATTTTACACAACATCTTGATTTGCCTAATATCTATCCTATTGGCATACATACCTTAACGATACCCTAACAAATACTTATCGTAACTTTAAAAGGAGGAGAAAAAAACTATGAAAAAGCTGATCATATTTGCAATGGTACTCATGCTGGGTATCTCTGCATTCAGCCAGAAGAGAATAAGCCAGCCGAAAACAAAAGAACAGCAATTGAACGAGCAATATTGCAGTGGTCTTTTCAATACACCTGACGGCATCTATTTTGACATGCTCAACGATATTACGGCAGCCAGCGCAAAAGGATACCTGAACATTCTGGATTGGTTGAATGGAAGAGTGGCCGGTTTACAGGTCTATACAACAAGAGGCAATACGCGTTTGCCTTATATCCGCAACAGCCGCGCCGCTATTTATATTGATGAAATACAGGTGAGCCCCGATTTTATGAATTCTCTTTCTGTAAATGATATCGCGATGATCAAGGTGATCAAAGGACCCTTCGCCGGAGGCTTTAATAGCGCCGGTGGTGTGATCGCTATCTACACCATACGTGGTGACGAAGATGAAGAAGGTGATTAATCAGGGTTCATAATTCAAAGGAAGGAAATCAGCCATCTTTTCACTCCAGCTCCAGTAGCCCCATGCCAGAATATCCTGGGGCGGATAGTTCCCGTTTATATCAATCTCAACAGGCCTGGGATCAGGCATGGTGAGATAGGAACGTTGCCAGGTCGGTTGCCTGTTTTCCCGCTGCGCCACCAGGTAATCCCTGTCTTCTATCTCATTCTTATAAGTGATATAGATATAGTCAGTGAAGTAAAGAATCTTATTGGGACCTTCGGTACCTATGATCAGGCTATCTGCAGTAAGCAGATCCTTTGCATATATTTCTTTATAATCCGGTTGACGTAATATGCGTTCATAGTATTCAATAGAATCGACAGGGAGATCTTCCTTGTTTTTTGTGTTGACAGTGATTCCATTTGCCTGTGAGCTGACTACATTTTCCCTCCTGTATATTTTCTTTACTCTTTCTTTTTCGTCATTTGGTTTCCTGAACATGCGTCGCACTTCGAACCCCTGCTGCGGCAGGCTATCGATAAACAGACTTCGTATAAAATGCATCATTGAACCATAGTAAGTCTTGTTACGGTTCCGTTGCCAGCGGCTGGCTTTGGATTTCCTGTCTGTTTCCATATCTTCAAAGAAGGGATATCCGTAGTATGTCGAAACCCTGGTTTTAAAATTCACTTCAAATTCTTCCAACTGGTAACTTATCCTGTAACCCAATGCTTTGTTTTCAAAAATAAGAGGCTCATCCGAGTAGGCGATCACCCTGTTGCTTTTTTTATAATACCGAAAATGTATCGCTTTTTGATTTTTTATTTTACAATGCGCGGCATTGGGCGTAGTACCGATAAAATTATCAGTAAAGGTCTTGCCCCATTTGTCCCAGCCCTCTTCCACCGAAGGTTCCACTACCACATTATCAAGCTCTTTAATTTTAACTTGCAATTCCACCTTTAGTTGCAGGGGTAGTTGAGCGGAGCTGAAAGAATAAACGCTGGTCTCGTAGCCTATACTGGAGACCACCAGCTCATGATTGCCTGGTGAAATACCATTCAATTCGAAATAACCATTCTTATCGGATGCGGTGCCCGTAGTGGTGTTATTGATGAAAACGCTACAGCCGGCAACAGGTGCTCCATTCGCAGCAGCAACCACTTTTCCTTTTATGGTTTGCTGGCCAAAAGAAAATAATGAAAATAACAGGGGAAAAAATAAAATTGCCGACATTTTCATACAGGCAATATACAATGGTTTCACGCAACGACGGTACGACCTGATGGCGAAGACAATCACGTTGTCCCCTCATTCGGCGGGATGAGATCTTTTTCAGACTGAGACACCAGCGTTATTCCAGCCCGAACATGCCTTTGTTGAGTTGTTGTAATATTTGAGTTTTATACTCAGCGGCGATCAGTAAGGAGATATTATGTGGGCTACCGCCATAAGAAACCATTCGTACCGGGATATTCTTTATAGACCCAAATAATTTCTTTACAATATCGGTGGTTTGTGAAATTTCATTTCCCACCACGGAAATGATAGCATGGTTTTCGTCTACCTCGATTGTGCCAAACGGCTCCAGTTCTTTCAGTATTGCTTTTACATAGGCCGGGTTATCAATAGTCAGTGATACAGCCACCTCGGATGTCGTGATCATATCGATCGGTGTGCGATATTTCTCAAACACTTCAAATATCTTCCGCAAGAAACCATAGGCCAGCAACATTCGGCTGCTTTTGATGCGGATGGCTATGATATTATCTTTTGCCGCGACTGCTTTTACACCCACACTGCCTGCCTGCTCAACGATGAGGGTACCTTTGGCTTCCGGTTGCATCGTGTTGAGTAATTTCACCGGTATCTTATAGGACTGGGCCGGCCAGATAGATGCCGGGTGAAGGATCTTCGCACCAAAATAAGCCAACTCTGCCGCTTCTTCAAAACTCAGTTGCTCCACGGGCACGGTCTTTTTTACTATCCGGGGATCATTATTATGCAGGCCATCTATATCCGTCCATATTTCGCAGGACGTGGCACCGATAGCAGCAGCTATCAGTGAGGCCGAATAGTCGCTTCCCCCTCTTTTCAGGTTATCTACCTCTCCTCTTACGTTGCGGCAGATATAGCCCTGGGTAACGAAAAGTTTTTTATCAGGATATTGATTCAGCAATTGCGTCAGCTTAACCTTGATGCTCCCGATCTGCGGTTCGTCGTATTGATCAATGGTCATAAACTCCAATGCCGGCAACAGCATGTGATCAATCTTTTGTTCTTCCAGGTAAGCGCAAAACAGCTTGGTAGAAAGTAATTCTCCCTGCGCCAGTATATCCTTGCTCAATGCTTCGCTGAAAGATATCTTTAAAATGATATTAAGAAATTCAAAATGCTCGGCCACTATCGCCTGTGCCTTGGCATACGCTTCCGGCGTTTTTACAAGGTCCCTGATAAATGCCTGGTAATGGGCTTCCAGCTTTTCGATGGCCTGACTGGCCATATTGCGTTCACCTTTTGCAATAAGATTTCCTATTTCCACCAATGCGTTGGTTGTGCCCGATAGTGCCGATAATACCACGATAGCAGGTTCCGATTGATTTGATACCAACGAAACAATGTGATGCATACGCTCCGGTTTGCCCACACTCGTGCCGCCAAACTTCATTACTTTCATTTGTTCCCCCCAGCTGTATGTTTAAGGATTATAATTGGAGTGCAAATATAAAGGAAGCTACTCATAAGACCTTAATGGAATTGGAAGTAGGGTGCTTAAAAGATGTTGATAAACACGGCTAATGGAATCAGGCCAGGCTTATATACTAATATACCGATATTCTCTCAGCCGCTCAGCTGCGGCTGCCTCGTGGGAAGGGATAAAAATTACCGGGTTGTTGCGGCAGTAGGCCCTGACCTTTAAGTAACTATCCTTTGCCAGCTTATGGCTGGCGTTCGTACCTGAATATTTTTGATCAATCATCTGCTGCTGGTCATAGCAAACATCCGCGCCAAAGAGAATATGCGTGTGTTCTGTTTTTACAATCACGGAGCAATGATGCCAGGTATGACCGGGCGTCCCTACCAATACTATATCTTTTGCATCCGTAATATAAAAGGCTTTATCGAACATTTCATATCGTTCATTCAATTCAACCAGTCGTGGTTTGAATCCCGGTGGATATAATTGCGGCAGATCACCATAAGGTTTTTCCCATTCCGCCTTATTAACTATGACAGGAGTCTGGGTGAAATGTCGTAACCCGTCTACATGATCCAGGTGCAGGTGAGTG
>DASSFT010000699.1:0-5413 GCA_035694045.1 Chitinophagaceae bacterium | reverse complement strand
CTTCTCGGCATCTGCTTTTTGGGCCTGGTCTTCTTTTTGTTCGGCCCAGGTCTGCCATAACACGCTGATCATTGTGACGCAACCCAATAATAAAAATGCGATACTGAAACGTATGGGAATGGAACGATGAAGCATCTCCCTGTAATCTTCATAATAACCCAGCGAAAGACCCAACAACCATTTTGTCAGGATTAGCCATAATATTGTAAAAAAGATAAACCAGGCAAATATATTAATGAGTTGTTCTCTCCTGGGCAGGTAGTAGCGTAGTGTATTCAGGATAAGCAAACAAAAAAAGAACAGGATGCCGTTGCTGATCAGGCTGTCAAAGATCGCTTCTTTCCAGGGCAGGGTCAGCCAGTGCATCACCATCGCGTGATCTGCCATCAAGACCAGCCAGCTTACCATGAAGATGACCTGGAACCTTCGGACCGAAAGGGGCGACGTTGACATAGTCAGTTAGGCGAGTTGTAAAAGCTGGTGTGTTTGAGAATAAAAAAGATTTTCCGCTTTCTGATTTACCGTGTAGATATAAGCTTCGGCGTTTTCTTTCTCCTCTATTCTTGAATAAAGCTCAGCTCCATCGATCAGTTCACTCAGCCTGTACAATTCGCTTACATTAATAAATTGCCATTGCACGAGTTGGTCTTTACGGTTCCTGAAAGTTTCCTGCTCATTGCTTCCCACGGATTGCGCTTTGCGGAAAGCATCTTCTTTACTTTCAGCCCGGATCAACCGTAGCTGCTCATCAAACTGCGGTACATGGTCTCCATCACCGCAGACAATCTGGAATACAAGTTTTGCCAAATACCAGTTCATAGTTATCAGTTGTTGGTTAATAGTATGGTTTTCTGTAGTTATAACAAACAGCAGGCAATGATTAGGACATGAGCGCTTAATAACTCTTTATTTCAATGCCACCGAAGATCACCGTTCCTTTCAGAATTAGAATTTTATCGGGATTCTCTGTTGTTGCCGGCATCTTCCGTTTATCTTCTATCCCGCCAAAAATGATCACCGCATCGGACTGAATTGACCAGTTGGAAGGAATGATCAGCTTGGTACCGCCAAAAATGGTCGTCAGTTCTATGATTGCCGTGCCAGTGAAATCCGCCTGGGTAAGATCAAGATCTGTTCCTGCAAAAATGTTTACCAGGTCACCACCTCTAAACTTCTTTGAGATTATGTTTTTCTTGGCGCCACCGAAGATCGAGGTAGAATCCACAAAGTCTTCATCATTCCAGGTTTCGTTGATCCCTATAGGGCCGTTCCCGCTGTCCCCCTGCAACGCACCATTTTTTTTTTCTGGAGAATGCATATTGCGTCTCCAGGGGCGTATCATGAAAAATAATCCGACTACGATCAATGCCAGTGGCCAGATGTATCGATCCATGCGCACATCCGGGTTTAGATGCTGAAAGAGGAATATACCACCAACCACGATCAAAATAAACCAGGCGACACCGCGAAAACTGTGACGGAAGCCGATGAACAGTCCCAAGGCGATCAGGAACACCGGCCAACTAAATATCCAGTTTGGTATCTCAGGTATAGTAGCTTTCAACAAGGCTCCTACGCCCACCAGAAATATAAAAATGCCGGTCCACACACTTTCCTTTTTATGCATCTTGTGAAAATCTTTGTTGTTCCATCTTTCCTGCATCCATTTCTTTCTCGCCTCCCTTCTTTCTTCCCGCCATCTCCTTTTTGCTTCTCTCCTTGTTTCGAATTCATTCATATGTTCAAGTTTTAACCAAAAGTAGGCGGGAGAGGCTGAACGGGCAATGCCTGATGGGCAGTAGGGAAAGGAAAGTCGGTGAATGGCAGAAAATTGGGGGCCAGATGCAGCGCTTTCTATCAGCTATTGCTGGATTTCAGCTGAAGGGGATGTTGGATGCAGGATGCTAGATGCTCGTCATTGCGAGTGCGAAGCACGAAGCAACTGGATGCTGGATGGCATCCTAGGTTTTAACGAGCATCGAGGTTGGTAGTCGACAGTCGATAGTCAATAGTCGAGAGTCCATAGTACGGAGTCCGTTATATGGATGCTGGGTGCAGGATTCTGGATGCTGGATGCGGGGTCCTGGATTCATAAAATTGTCCCGTAGGGACATGATGTCGGTAGCTGTAAAAGACAGAAATTTTTCTCTTCGCGCCATCGGTGCGAAATTCTTTTGTTACTATGGGTTCTTTGTGAGAAAAGATTTAAAGTGACCACTCTCTCCGACGGATTGATTCGACCTTTTATTTACCTTCCAGCCCCTAAACTAGCTCACATGATCTACAAGTTGCCCGTCGTCATAGTTTTTCTTCTCATTGCACCCGTTATAATTGCCCAGGAAAAAAAGGATAAAAAATGGGATGTCTCCAATCCTGAAGGTCCTTACAAAGATGTTTCATTTACAACCAGCGAGGGCACCTGGATGAACGTAGATCTCTCGCCCGATGGGAAACAGATCGTGTTTGACCTTCTTGGTGATCTCTATATCATGCCTTCCTCCGGTGGTGAAGCTAAATTATTGAGAGGCGGCCATGCTTTCGAAGTACAACCCCGGTTCAGCCCCGATGGCAAAAAGATCCTGTTTACTTCCGATGCAGGTGGCGGTGATAATATCTGGGTGATGAATAGTGATGGCAGTAATGCGAAACAGGTGACCAAAGAGAATTTTCGTTTGCTCAACAACGGTACCTGGTCTCCCGATGGAGAGTATATTGTTGCACGAAAACATTTTACTTCCACCCGTTCCCTCGGTGCCGGTGAAATGTGGCTTTATCATACCAGCGGCGGCGGAGGCCTGCAACTGACTACAAGGAAAAATGATCAGCAGGACGTAAACGAACCCGTCGTTTCACCGGATGGCCGCTACGTTTATTTCAGCGAGGATATGTACCCCGGTGGGTTCTTCCAGTACAATAAAGATCCCAATAACCAAATATTCGTCATCAAACGTTTTGACAGGGAGAAAGGAACCACTGAAACCGTAACCGGCGGGCCTGGCGGCGCTATTCGTCCACAACTGTCGCATGATGGTAAAACACTCTCTTTTATCAAGCGGGTTAGAACAAAAACAGTTTTGTATTTGCGCAATATTGAATCAGGCGAGGAATGGCCTGTCTATGACCAGCTCAGCAAAGATCAGCAGGAAGCCTGGTCAGTATTTGGCTTATATACCAATTATGCCTGGACACCCGACGACAAGCAGATCATAATATGGAGCAATGGAAAAATCTGGAAGATTGATGTCAATGCTACAAACAAAGCAACCGAAATACCCTTTACCTGTAATGTAAAGCAACGGGTATATGATGCAGTCCGGTTTCAGCAGGATCTCAACCCTTCTACATTCAATGTAAACGTTATTCGGCATGCCATTACCTCACCTGATGGAAAATGGCTGGTATTTAGTGCGGTCGGGCATTTATGGAAAAAAGAATTGCCCACAGGCAAACCGGCCCGGATAACCGATGCAGGCAATGACCAGTTCGAGTTTGAACCCGCATTTTCACCGGATGGAAAAACTCTGGTCTACACAAGCTGGAATGATTCAGCTACAGGTGCAATATGGAAAGTGACCCTGCAAGGGACAACTAAAGGAGTTAAACTGACAAAATCAAAATGTATCTATCGCATGCCTTCATTTTCCCGCGATGGAAAATGGATCGTATTTCGAAAAGAAGACGATGACGTGGTTCTGGGCCCGGCTCATACATCCAAGCCCGGCATTTTTGTTATGAACGCTGACGGTAATGACGAAAAACTGATCACCGAAAGAGGAGACCGCCCGTTTTTTAATACCACAAGTGACCGGATCTATTACCAGTTGGGCGGCGGTATGAACAGGACCTTTGCCAGCAGCAAATTAGATGGCGAAGATGAGCATGTCCATTTTAAAAGCACGTACGGGAGCCAGTTTATTGTTTCTCCGGATGAAAAATGGATCGCGTTCGTTGATCTCTGGGAAGTATACGTAGCTGCTTTTCCCAAGACCGGTAAGACGATAGACCTTGGTAGCGGAACAAAGGATTTCCCTGTCAAAATCGTTTCCAAAGATGCGGGTATCAATCTCCATTGGTCAGCTGATAGCAAACAGCTTCATTATACATTAGGCAGTCAGTATTATACGATCAATCTCGATGAACGGTTTGATTTCATTGCGAACAAACCTGATTCGTTGTTTAAAATGCCCGAAAAAGGAATTGACGTCGGTCTCGAGATCGCTGTCGATAAGCCAACGGGTGTAGTTGCTTTTACCAATGCAAGAATCATTACCATGAATGGAGACGAAGTGATAGAAAATGGTACCGTGTTGATCGATGGGAATCTCATTAAGGCAGTCGGAAAAGATGTAACCATTCCCTCTGGCGCCAGGCAAATCGACTGCAGCGGAAAAACGATTTTACCCGGGTTTATTGATGCGCATGCACATGGCGCGCATTTCCGCACAGGTATTACTCCGCAGAAACACTGGCCTTATTATGCCAATCTTGCCTTTGGTGTTACTACCATGCATGATCCTTCTGCAAATAGCGAAACTGTATTTGCACAAAGTGAACTAATCAGGGCAGGAGCGATGGTTGGTCCAAGGGTGTTTTCTACCGGGACGATCCTCTATGGAGCGGATGGTGACTTTAAAGCTACAATTAACTCCATCGATGACGCAAGAAGTGCCTTGCGCAGGACAAAAGCCTATGGCGCGTTTTCTGTAAAAAGCTATAACCAGCCAAGAAGGGAGCAACGGCAGATGATCATCCAGGCTGCCAGGGAACTGAATATGGAAGTGGTACCTGAGGGTGGTTCTTTCTTTTATCATAACGTTAGCATGATACTCGATGGTCACACCACTATCGAACACAATATGCCGGTTGCTCCATTGTTCAATGATGTGGTGCAACTATGGAAGAATTCAAAGACCGCTTATACACCTACTTTGATCGTTTGCTATGATGCGGCAAGCGGGGAGTATTACTGGTACCAGCATAGTAATGTCTGGGAAAATGAGAGATTGATGCGGTTTACACCCCGGTCTGTTGTTGACACACGTAGCCGTTATCGGACCATGTTACCAGAGGAAGAATATGAAAATGGGCATATACTTGTTTCCAGGAGCGTAAAAAAACTGATGGATGCAGGAGTAAAAGTAAACATGGGTGCCCATGGCCAGCTTCAGGGTCTTGGTGCACACTGGGAGATCTGGATGATGCAGCAGGGAGGCATGACCAATCACCAGGCATTGGAGACAGCCACTATCAATGCAGCCACCAGTTTAGGGCTGGACAAATGGATTGGGTCACTGGAAGCGGGCAAACTGGCCGATCTTATAATACTGGATAAAAACCCACTGGAGAATATTCGCAACACGGAGACTATTCGCTACACTATGGTCAACGGAAGGTTATACGATGCGGCGCAATT
>DASSFT010000698.1:0-3785 GCA_035694045.1 Chitinophagaceae bacterium | reverse complement strand
AAAAGGATAATCAAAAGAAAAAACAGGAAAAGAAACAACAGCCTAAAATGGACAAGAAAGAGGCTGAACAAAAGCTCAAGTTGTTGGAGCAAAAAGAAAAACAATTACAGCAAAAAATGCAACAACAGAAATTTAAAACCGGCGGTAACAGCCAGAAGGATTGGTAAGAATATTTGCAAATTTATAATGTATAAACAAGTAGCGACTTAGTTTGAAATTTTCCCTCACTCGTTTAAAGGTCTAAAGGTTTAATGGTTCTTTAGGACGAAAAAACTTTAACTTAAGCAACACTCTGGCTTTATAACCCTTAACTATTTTTAGGCGGTTATGAGCCTGAAATTTCAAACTTAATCACAACTAGTAACCCTGCTGCGGGAAGATAGTCTCCATTCTTTGTTACCTTTGTTAATCAGCAAATCATCATGCAGTTTTACAGCGAATCTATCACCAGCTACAGGCGTCTTCTGACAAGAGAGGTAAAAATCGGTGATCTTTTATTGGGCAACCCTGGAAATGGCCGGACCCATCCCGTTCGTTTGCAGACAATGACGACAACCGACACCATGGACACCCTGGCTACCGTTGAGCAAAGCATCCGTTGTATCGAGGCAGGCGCTGAACTGGTACGGATCACAGCTCCTTCTAAACGGGAAGCTGAAAACCTATTGAACATAAAAAATGAGTTGAGGAAACGGGGCTATCATACACCCCTGGTAGCTGATATTCATTTTACACCCAATGCGGCTGAAATAGCTGCCCGGATCGTTGAAAAGGTCCGTGTAAACCCCGGCAATTATGTTGATAAGAAAAAATTTGAGCTGATCGAATATTCGGATGCTGACTATGCCGAGGAGATCGATCGCATACGTGAACGGTTTACACCTTTAGTAAAGATTTGCAAGGAATATGGTACTGCGATGCGTATTGGCACCAATCACGGCTCCTTAAGTGATCGTATCATGAGCCGTTACGGCGATACACCGATGGGAATGGTCGAAAGTGCCATGGAGTTTTTGCGAATTGCGAGAGATGAATCGTATCATAATATCGTTCTTAGCATGAAGGCCAGCAATCCCCAGGTGATGGTGCAGGCTTACCGGTTGCTGGTTAAGATCATGTTTGATGAATTCGGGGAATGTTATCCTCTTCACCTCGGTGTGACGGAGGCAGGAGACGGGGAAGATGGGAGGATAAAAAGTGCTGTAGGTATCGGAACCCTGATGGAAGACGGGCTTGGAGATACCATTCGTGTTTCGCTAACAGAGGATCCTGAACTGGAAATACCGGTTTGTAAAGACATAGTAAAAAGGTATGAGAACAATGATCAAGCAACGATTGACACAGAGCAGCCACCGGAACCTGGAAAAATTTCCTATTCACCCTTTGAGTATAAAAGAAGAGAGACCTTTTCTATAGATAATATCGGTGGTAAGCATGTGCCCGTAGTGATTGCCGATCTGAGTAAAATAAAAAAAATTACTCCCGCCGGGCTGGTAAGTGTTGGCTATACCTATGACGAAGCGACTGATAAATGGAACATAAGCGATGCAGCAGCCGATTATATTTTCACGGGTAATCAACTTCTGGATTTTGCGCTCCCGGGAACGTTGAAAATACTCGTTTACCCTGAAGCGTGGCAGGATGCTCCAGACAAAACAAAATATTTCCCGCTTTTTGATCGCACCACATTTGCCCTGGCAAAAGCAAAAAGCCCGGAGCTGAATTTTGTAATGATCGATTGCAGTGAAGGAAATCAACACCTGCTTGATAGGGCTTTTCTGAATGTCTATGCAACAAGCGAAGATTTTAAAACGGTTGTTCTTTGCCTTAGCAGCACCGACCGCAACGCTATGCAATCGGTGCGCCGGGTGTTCGTAGAGCTGGCGGAAAAGAATATTAAGAACCCGGTTGTGCTGATCACAGACAGCAATAAAAATTCAATTGACGAACACCTGATTCATTTTGCTACAGAGACCGGGGCACTATTGTTGGATGGCTTCGGGGACGGGATCTGCCTGGGGATGACTTCTGCCTCGTATGATACAATTAACAACCGGCAGGCATCTATAAACGCCTCGGGAAGAAATTACCTGCAGAACCAGACTCCTGAACAGTTCATCAATAACACTGCGTTCAGTATTTTACAGGCGACAAGAACAAGGATCTCCAAAACAGAATATATCAGTTGCCCCAGCTGCGGAAGGACTTTATTTGATTTACAGGAAACGACAGCCCGGATCCGCGCAGTCACCAATCATCTCAAAGGCGTGAAGATCGCCATTATGGGATGCATTGTAAATGGCCCCGGTGAAATGGCCGATGCGGATTTTGGTTATGTAGGCAGTGGTCCCGGGAAGATCACCCTGTATAAAGGAAAAGAGATCATGAAAAGAAACGTGAACAGTGATATCGCTGTCGATGAGTTGATCAATTTGTTGAAAGAAAATGAAGCCTGGATAGAGCCAACCAATTAAACTGCAGAAATTGAGCAAACGGAGCTGGATCACCTTATTTGCCATCATTCTTATTGCCAATATCACCGGTGGCCTGTTGAAAAATCAATGGATCGATTATATTTCAAAACCGCTGATTGTCGTTTCTATCATCGCCTATTTTCTTTCGCAAACAGCAGAGACCACATACTCGTTAAAAAAATGGATCTTGTTTGCGTTGTTTTTTTCCTGGGTAGGTGATATACTGCTAATGTTCCAGGCTGATAACAAGCTATTTTTTTTATTGGGGCTGTCTTGCTTCCTCCTTGCGCATGTTTTTTATATTATTTTTTTTCAAAGTGTACGGGCGAGAGAAAAGATCAGGCCCAAAGTATGGTTGCTATTGATCGTGCTCGTCTACTATACTCCCCTGGTAAGTTTCCTTTCTCCGCATCTCGGGGATATGAAGCTTCCGGTAATCATTTATGGTGCCGTTATAAGCCTTATGCTATCGTTGGCAATCGATATGTTATTTATCCCGAACAGGCGAGCTGGCCAATGGATGATGACCGGCGCCTTACTATTTGTATTGTCTGATTCAGTACTTGCTATCAATCAATTCTACCAATCTTTCCCGCTGGCAGGCGTCATTATTATGCTGACTTATGGCCTGGCGCAACTTTTTATTACAGAAGGAGCAATTAAATATATTACTTCCGTTGATAAGAAATAATTTTGCCAACCCGACCTATCAGGTTTTCAAAACCTTATAGGTTGGGATAAATAATTCAAATGCAAAAAACCGATTTTCTTGTTGTAGGCTCGGGTATTGCCGGGTTGACCTATGCATTAAAAGTGGCGCAGAATTATCCAGACAAGAAAGTGCTGGTGATGACAAAAGCTTCTGCCGACGAAACAAATACCAAGTATGCACAGGGAGGAGTAGCCGTCGTCAACGACCTGGAGAATGATAGTTTCGAAAAACATATCGAGGATACATTAATTGCAGGTGATGGGTTGTGCAACCGGAACGTGGTAGAAATAGTAGTGAAAGAAGGGCCGGACCGTGTAAGAGAACTGATTGAATGGGGCGCCCGGTTCGATAAAGAAGCCGATGGCGATTTTAAATTAGGAAAGGAAGGCGGGCACTCGGAGTTCAGGATCATTCACCACAAGGACGTAACCGGTAAGGAGATGGAAAGAGCCCTGCTTGACGCCGTTAGCCGGCAAAAGAATATATCTATCATCAAACATTGCTTCGTTATAGATATCATCACCCAGCATCATTTGGGTTACCTCGTCACCAGGGCCACTCCGGATATTGAGTGTTACGGTGTGTATGTGTTGAATTCA
>DASSFT010000697.1:0-2233 GCA_035694045.1 Chitinophagaceae bacterium | reverse complement strand
GAGTTTCAATAATTGTTCCTTCGTCACCTGGAAAACTGTTTGACAGTCTCACGAAAAAAATCAATGAATGGTGGAGCGAAGATTTTGAAGGGAATGCCGGGAACTTCGATGAAGTATTTACCGTTCGTTTCGGCGAAACGTTCAAAAGATTTAAAATCGAAGATATAGTGCCAGACAGGAAAATAACCTGGTATTGCCTGGACGCATATATAAATTCTTCAAAACTCGCGAACAAGAGTGAATGGCGGGGAACAAGAGTGATTTGGGAGATTTCACAGGAAGACGACAACACAGTACTGTCGTTTACTCATCGCGGGCTGACACCCGCCCTTGAATGCTATGAAACATGCGAGTCTGGGTGGAACGAATTTCTCGAAAGCCTGAGAAAATACATGACAACAGGAAAAGGAGTTCCCTATAAAACACCGGCGAAGGCGTTATAACCGCTGGGTGAATAATAAAGAACCAAAAATCAAATAAACACCAAGATTTAATACCAAACCCAAAGAATCGGGAAGTCTTTTTTTCAATTTTCATCCCGATAGCCATCGGGATTGCAGTTTGGAATTTATTTGGTTCTTGGATCTTGGATCTTGGTTCTTGGTTCTCTAATCTCTGTCATGCCGGTGCAGTATATCTTTCTTTTATCAAATTCAGGACCGCTTCCTTTGAATCAGCAGGATCAGTTTCACTATTTTCGATTTTTTCAGCGAAATCAGCCAGCTCGTCATCATGCAAAGAATTCCTGAACCAGTTTGAATAATCTTTTCTTCCCAGGTGATACGTCCACGTATCGTCATCAACGCCTTCGGCCATTTGCATAAACATCATGAGATTATTGGCTTTTAATTTCAACTTTTGTGAAGGACCCGTAAAATAAAAGCTGTTTTCCTGCATATCACCGGCAGCATATTTTTTCTTATGTCTTTTCAACAGCTGCTGCGGTCTTTCAATTCTGACCGGGAATGGCTTTCCTTTGTCGCTTTCCCATATCCATGCTTCACCTTTTTCGAGTAGGCTCACCTCCGTGCTGTCGAATGATATCTTCTTGGCATCCGCATATTTGCTCAGCGTAGAAACCGGGTCATCCCCTATCGCGATAACCAGGTTGATCTGGTCAATGACGGAGGGATTGATCAGGTCAGGTTCAGTGGTAACCAGTATAAAGTTGTTTAGGTCCTTCGGAATATTGAAAAACGAATTTTCAACTTCCGCAGGCATCAGGTGATGAGCTTCATCGAATATAAACCAATGCGGGTGTCCCAGGGTCTTGCGCAACCCAACCATCGCTTCCATAAGTTTATTAAAAAATTGCGGCCGGTCGTGCATCGGGATGGCGAGCGTATTGATCACTACATTCTGCGATGGGTTTTTCAGGAGCTCGATGACCTCTTCAATTACCGGCAAATGTTGTGCGTCCCCGATCGTAATTGCGCCTTTAAACTCGTCGTAGTCACCTTCGGGATCCACCAGGCAAAACTGGTACTTTTTATCCGTCAGGCTCTCCATGAAAAAAGTAGTAAGAGTTGATTTGCCACCACCCGAGGTGCCTGCCAGTAAAACACCACCACGATGAGGTTGTATAGAGTAGTCCTGGCCGTCAAACGTTTTACCAAACAGTAAATGATGTCTTCTGAGTTTTGGATCCAGGCTTTCGAGATCGTCATTCAATAATTGCTCTATCAATTCAATGATCCCATCTCCATGATCACCGTTGGTGACCCAGTCTGCTGTTTCTTTTAAGGCAGGTAAAGCGTTTTGCACAGCAACAGCACATTCGGCTGCCTGCAACATTGCACTGTCGTTTTCAGCATCCCCGGCTGCAACCACATTGTGGAGGCAAAAATTCATTTCCTTCAGCACAGCGTCAAGCCCCTTGGCTTTGTTGATGCCTGCAGGCAGGATCATTACTGCGCCTTTGTTGAAGATAACCTGGCGTTCTATTCCTGATCTTTTGATCGCTTCAAGCACCCTATGCTGGTGAGGTTCCCAGGTAGCCACGATAACCCTACCCACGGATAGAGGAGAAACATTATTTTTTTTCAGGTCTTCGATAAATGAGGGAGGTGGCACTTCTCCTAGCAAGCGTTCTTCCAGCGTAGAAGGGTTATAGATCAATGCGCCGTTTTCCGCGACGATGCGGTCAAACACGCTGTGGGCAGGAAATATAGTTTTAAGTTCATCCAGTTCCCTTCCGGTTACCAGTATTATTTTTCGTTTCGATGCCTTCAGG
>DASSFT010000696.1:0-3981 GCA_035694045.1 Chitinophagaceae bacterium | reverse complement strand
TAGACAAGCCTAAATCGCTTCAACAGGCACTCGGGTATATTCAACGGAATTATGTAGACCAAGTAAATCTTGATTCGTTGCAGGGAGATGCCATACAGGAGATGATGAATCATCTCGATCCACACTCGGTTTATTTCCCGCCGGTCGAATTAAAGGAAGCCACTGAAGAACTCGAAGGTAAGTTTGAAGGCATTGGAGTTGAATTCAACGTTTTTGCCGATACAATAAATGTTGTTTATGTGATACCTGGCGGGCCTAGCGATAAGGCTTTGCAGATCGGCGATAAAATCATCAGGGTTGATGACAATATGGTCGCTTCAAAAAATCTTTCTACGGATTCAATAAAAAAATACATACGCGGTAAAAGAGGATCAAACGTGACTTTGCAACTGATAAGGGATGGCCAGCCAAAATCAGTAACTGTAACCCGCGGTACCGTGCCTGTGCCATCAGTGGATGCAGCGTATATGATCGATAAAACCACGGGCTATTTGAAGCTGAATAAATTTACCACGACGAGTTACGAGGAGTTTATGCAAGCTCTCGAAGGGTTACAAAAACAAGGATTGCAAAACCTCATCTTCGACCTGCGTGGCAACGGCGGAGGTTTTATGGACGAGGCGATAGATATGGCCGATGAATTTCTGGATGATGATAAACTGATCGTTTATACCGAGGGCGCCAACAGCTCGAAACGTGAATATCGCTGCAAGCGCCCGGGGTTGTTTGAAAAGGGAAAGCTGACCGTGCTGATCGATGAGCTTTCCGCAAGTGCAAGTGAAGTGCTCACTGGCGCATTACAGGACTGGGACCGAGCCACGATCATCGGTCGGCGCAGCTTTGGAAAAGGCCTGGTACAGCAGATGTTTGACCTCGATGACGGATCCGCATTGCGGTTGACGGTAGCCCGATATTATACTCCCCTGGGACGAAGCATACAGCGACCTTACAATAAGGGCAAGAAGATCTATATGGATGAGATCTGGGAACGTATTTCAAACGGGCAGGCATTACACGCTGATTCCAATAAAATAACAAACGAGCAAAAATTCAGGACCAATAAAGGCAAAATCGTATATGGCGGAGGCGGCATCATGCCTGATATTTTTGTACCCATCGATACCAGCTCCTACTCCTCCGGTGTAAGAGATATGCTGAGATACGGCGGATTCAACAATTTTGTGTATCGCTATTTCCTGCAACATAAAAAAGAGATGGAAGCTTTTAAATTGCCCGGCGATTTTAACCGGCAATTCAGCCATGATGGTGATATGTGGCAGCAGTTTGTTAGCTATGCTTCGCGAGATTCTATTAACCTGAACACGATTTCTCCAAAACAGAAAGAGTCATTACAGGAGTTGTTAAAAGCTTCGTTGGCGAGGTTCAGGTGGAGAAGCAACGGATTTTACCAGGTATTGAATAATGATGATCCGGTTGTGTTGAAAGCTTTGGAAGAGATTGAGAAGTGATTGGATGCTAGATACTGGTCACTAGATACTGGATGCAACAGTATTCTCCGGAGCATCCAGCATCTAGCATCTATCATCCAGCATCCAGTTTATCGTGAGGAACGTAGGAAAGAGGCAAAAAAAAAAGCACCCGAACCAACTCAACTCCCGGATGCTTTACTTGGATAAGAACTGATTTTTATGGTTGACCGGTAGGCTTATTTTCGTCCCACCATTTCTTTTCCATTTTGTAGGAGAAAAACAATCCAAAACCACCACCGATGGCAATCAGGGCAAAATATATGGCGGGATTGTCCTGGCTATGGTAATGTATGACCCCATTATCACCTGTCCAGGATCTCACCGGACGCATTGCGTACTCATCGAGGATGTAGGCTAAGAACAATCCTACGCCTGAACCGATCAGTAACAATCCCCATTTCAGGTTTTTGTAAGGGGCGGGCCGGTTTACAATCTCTTTGGGATTCATCCCCTTTTCGATCATGGCGAGATTACGGCGGGTTGTCAGGTAATAGATACCGAAAACGCAGGCAAAAAAGCTGACAAACATGACGATTAAGAAAAGTGCTGCTGTTGCTGGCATAAAAACTAGGTTTATTGTTACTTGATTCGTTTTTGTTTTGTTTCTAAGACTACCCGTTTCATCCGGGGGTTACAGGCTTAAAGAACTTTTTCAAAAAAACTGTTTACAGCAACTATGACTACCGGAGCAAAACCCAGGTTACAGGCAGGCAAAAAATAATAATATGAGCCTTTTACATTCCCCGGTCAATCCTCCGAATGCCCGAAAATAAATGATATTTGCCTGTAACCCGGTCAGTTAAAACGGAGTCATATACCCAGAATGCCAACCGGACTGAATGATAGCGAGATCATTAGCAAAGTGCTTAGTGGTGACCAGCAGGCTTATGCCGAACTGGTGACCCGCTACCAGAACTATGTTTTTACGCTGGCTTTAAGGTTTACAAAAAACCGGGAGGATGCAGAGGAAGTGTCACAGGACATCTTTATAAAGGCGTACCGGGCCCTGGCTGATTTTAAGGGAAACTCGAAATTCAGCACCTGGCTGTATACCATAGTAAATAATACCTGTATAACCTTTCTCAGAAAGAAAAAACTCCAGACTCACTCCCTGGATAAAGAAGGAGTATTTGAGGTCGCAGACAGCCAGGATTCAGGCCTCAGGGCCAACCAGGTTGAGCAGAAATCAAAAATTGCAATGGTAAACAACGCGATTAAGATGCTGGGTGCCGATGATGCTGAGATCATAACTTTGTTTTATAAAAGCGAACAGTCCCTGGAAGAGATCGCGGAGATTCTCGGTCTTGAAACAAACACCGCGAAAGTTCGTTTACACAGAGCAAGGACCCGATTGAAGGAGAAGATGCAACAGCATTTCAGCGAGGAAGTAAAAGATATTTATAATTAAAACTGTTGACAATGGAAGCAAATTACCGGGATATGGACGAACGTCTCTGGAATTACATTGACGGCGCCAGTGAGGTCGCAGAGAGATCGGCGATTGAACAGTTGATCCAAACGAATACGGAATGGAAAGCGAAGTATCATGAGCTACTCGAGGTAAATACACTGCTTCAGTCTTCGGAACTGGAAGAGCCCTCTTTACGATTTACTAAAAATGTAATGGAAGAAATAGCAAGGCTGCATATTGCACCTGCTACCCGCACTTATATCAACAAGCGGGTCATCTGGGGAATCGGGATCTTCTTTATTACGCTGATCCTGGGATTCCTGGTCTATGGTTTCGGCCAGATAGACTGGAGCAGTTCTGACGGCAAAATGCCGGTTGATTTTGGCAAAATAGATTACAGCAAGCTTTTTAGCAATACATATGTGAATGTTTTCATCATGTTCAATGTGGTGGTTGGCCTGTTTTTCCTCGATCGTTATCTCGCCAATAAAAGAAAGAAGTTCAGGGAAGAAATTTGAAAATTGCCAGATATAAATAACTAAAGACGCTTGATGATTAACTGTCATCAGGTCCGGTAAAGTCCTTCTGTTCGCAGAAGGGCTTTTTTGCTTCGTCGCCTTCGACGGATCGCAATGATTTTTGCCTTTCCGCACCGATTGTATTTTCCACCTGACGCTTCCCACGGCGCGAATAGCAACTCTGTGCGTGTTGCTACCGACATTCCTGTCCCTACTGGACTACCGAGGCATCCAGTATCCAGCGTCTGGCATCCAGCATCTAGAAACTGTCGACTCACCACTCACCTCTTTCCACTCACCTTTTCGTATAACCGTTAGGACATTGGTATCAGGCCACCCCTCAAAAAAACTTAACTTTACAGTCCACAAAGTTCATTATGGATATCAAGAATAATATACTTGAGACGATAGGCAATACACCGTTGATCAGGCTAAACAAAGTCACGAAGGATTTTCCGTGTACAGTCCTGGCAAAAGTGGACTATTTCAACCCTGGCAATTCAGTCAAAGACCGCATGGCATTGAAGATGGTGGAAGTAGCCGAGCAGGAAGGAAAGTTGAA
>DASSFT010000695.1:0-5147 GCA_035694045.1 Chitinophagaceae bacterium | reverse complement strand
ACCCGACCTTTCTAAACCTATGAGATTTGCGAGTTCAAGAGATTCTCGCGAAAATTCCCGAAAATCTCATAGGTTTTTTTCGGGCAGTAGCGCAGCCCGGTAGCGCACTACGTTCGGGACGTAGGGGTCGCTGGTTCGAATCCAGTCTGCCCGACAAGAAACGGCTCTGTACTCCAGAGCTTTTTTTATGCCACATTATGTCTACATATTACAAAGCGTCAAAGACGAAGGCTATTATGTCGGCGAAACTCATGATGTTGAAGCCAGACTTAAATTCCACAACGATGGTTTGCAGCGCTCCACGAAGGCAAGGAGACCTTTCAAAATACTATTGATTGAGATTTATCCAGACAGGATAAGCGCCTTGAAAAGAGAAAAGGAGATCAAAAGTTGGAAGGGAGGAAATAAATTTAAACAGTTAATTGAGGGCAGTAGCCCCGCTCAGCGGGGCACTACGTTCGGGACGTAGGGGTCGCTGGTTCTCCCGCTAAGCGGGACAGTCTGCCCGACTTCGCCCACCATAGCTTTAGCGACGGTGGGCTTCGCTTTTGGGGCATTAGCTATTGTTGACCTTTATTTGATGGGCTTCGTCGGACAAGGCCCCTCTGAAACCAGCTACACCAGCGGGTTTTATCTTTTTATGGAAGTCTGAAAAGTTATCAAACACTATGTATAAGTCCTCGTTTGTGTCCCATTTGAGGTCCCCAACTCATCAGCAAAACACTCAACGTTAGAACATTCAGCACATTACTTTTTTTTGAACGGTAGCGCACTACGTTTTTGACGCAGGGGTCGAACAAACCCGGATGGGTACGGCAACGCCGCCTTCACATTGCCCATTCATCACTCTAACGGCGACCTATGTAAAAAGGAATTTGTCTGCATCAATTATCAAATGGCTCAAAAACTGCGAACCAAGACTGCAATCTTTATAGTCCTCTGCAATAGCATCCTTGCTACGTCCTGTCACCCATCGAAAAATATTGAAGGCACGTATCTTACAAATTTTCCTGACTTGGGCTTTTTCAGCACTAGAGTCAAATTAATGTCAAAGAAACAGGCCGAGCGCCTTTTTCGCGGCGATCTTTTGTACGACAGTGCAACAGGCCACTATTCGATTTATGGCAAGAAATTGTATATCCTGTTTGACAAACAGGAACTTGACATAAACAACGCCTTTCAAAGATCACCGCGTCCTGTCAAAACAACTATCGTTAACGGCGACTCAATCACGTTTCATGTAGCCTATTATTTAGGCCATAACAAATTATTTTTCGCCCATACAGAATCAGGCAAGAAGGTAACAAGGGCTGTTACTTATCGTCCTCGAAAGAAGTATCTTCTTTTTGGAACACATTACTACAACAAAAGACACTACTTACAGCGAAGCAATTAAGGCCTGCAAATCGTTGTAAATAGTTTTCCTTGAATCAAGTTCGCAAATTCGAGTAACAACAAAGTCACAAGAGTTATAAAAATCTCTTTGAAGTAATTTGATATCTTTCCTATCTTAATCGACTAAACCTTTATTATGAATTCAGATAATCTTCCAATAATTCTCATTTCGGCACTCACAAGTATTCTGATCAGTTATTTAATTATCAAATTTGCCGTAAAAGATGCGCTTGCGGAGATGCGGCAACACGCCAGGATCCAGACGGACATACTGGCAAAAATGGCCATTAAGGCCGGAGTAACGCCACAGGAAATACAAGAATCTTATAGTCGCTAAAGGCTGAAAATGCGCCGGTTAGCTTTAGCGACGGTGGGCTTCGCTTTATAGTTTCTGCTACGATTGAGCTTTTATATAATGGGCTTCGTCGGACACGAAGCGAACATCTTACTAAAAGACTCTTCCTTTTGCAAGAGTCTTTTTTATTTCAATGCGTTTTGATTGTTCGATCACTCCATCGTAATTGCCATTCATGCTAATTCCTTTTTTTACGTGGCTTTAACAAATAACGAAGCCACGTTCTCCTAAAAACTGTACTCACCTCGAATTTGTGCCATCCTTGACGAATGGTCAGGGAGTGAATGATTAACCATTTTCGAGAACCCAATAACCACTTGCTATGAAAAAGATCACCTCTTTGCTTTTCGCGTCATTGATCTTCCAGGCGCTGCAAGCGCAGCCTTATCGGCAAATTCGTCTTAAGACGGGCTATAGCTTGCTTTACCCATCTCCGGGTGGAAAGGGGTTCGCTTATAAGACCGTCAATGGAACATCTACCTCTGTGGTGCTCGGAGGAGAATATAGCCATCCCCTAAAAAATGGAAAAGGCTCCTGGCATGTCGGATTTACTTTCCAGGACGGCTATAGTTTTCCGACACCCAATGAGAAAAACCTGGTACCTGTGAACCTGGCTGCCCCCGCGTCACAGCCTGGACAAATCAGTTTTTATTTTTTTGGTTCGCCTGCCAAGACTGTTGTTTATGGAGGTTTTGAATGGTATTTAGGTCGCAATCATTTGAATCCAAGAAAAAACTACTTCAGTGTCGTCGCGGGAGTTGGCCTGGCGTTTACGCTCAATAGGTTTGAGGATTGGGGCTATACTTCGATGCCCGAAAGATACCAGACAAGGAACGGTGGAGTAGTGGAAGGGTATTCATCAAATATCATCAGGCCGCGATTTCCTTTGGCGCCAAGTGTATATGGTGGAATACGTTATAACGTTACTAATAAGAAAGGAAATGTAGTATTTATCGTCGAATTGCTGGTAAACTATGGGTTGTCATCCTATTACCGTCAAACAATCGATTATACTCTTGATGGAGTAGCGAAAAGGGATATTTTGAAGGAAAAGGGTTTTTGTACTCAATTGAATTTAATAGTGCCGCTATATTCATTTCGAAAGAAGAAAACTAAGCCGCTAATGCTCCCGCCGCAGCGATAGTTGATTTATTTTAAACCGTTTCTTTGTTGGCTTCGCTTTTATTGTTCGGCGATGGTGGGCATTTGCTTGGTAAATTTTTCTTCTATGTTAACACATCCATAACTTTCGTTGTCCAGCGGCTCTTCCGCATCATTTGGTATTAATTTTACAATCAGTTTTACTCCTCTCCAGACCAATTTTCCAACCTGCTCAGGGATTTTTTTTAATCACTTAACCTTTATTTTATTATGAAGAAGAATTTTCTATTTACGACGATTGCTGTTTTGTCAGTTGCTTCGATGGTTTTGTTTTCTGCCTGCAATAAAAAATCAGCTGTCGATAACAATCCTAACTCGAATGCTGCAGGATTGATGGGCTTTAACCTGGTACCAGGCAAATCGGTCCAGATAACGATCGGTGGCAACATACTACCTGGTTCACCGCTGGCTTTCAACAACTTTACCGGCACCTATTTGCCTATTTTCCCGGGCACCAGGACCATTGAATCGTTTGATTATTCTACCGGTAGTTCATTAGCTACTGCCAGCGACAGCTTTGCCATCAATAAATATTATTCTGTTTTTGTAGTGGGCACCACCGGTACCTACAGGAATGTTATTGTTAATGACAATTTTGAAAGCTTAACTACAGCCGGCAAAGCTTATATTCGGTATATCAATGCCATTAATGGTCCCTCAAATGTATCGGTAAACATTTCAGGTACGGGTGTCAATAACAGCAACGCCGCATTTGGAAGCGTTTCTGGTTTTGAAGCCGTAACACCGGGTACCGCAACAATTACCGCAAGCGATGGAGCATCCATTAATGTTAACCGGACGATTACAACAGAAGCCAACACGGTTTATACCGTTTTGTTGTCATCAGGAGCAACAAGCTCAGATCCGGCGCAAATTAAATATATTGTCAACGGAACGCTGGATAATACAAGCGGACAGCGAATTTCTTCTGCCGTACGTACAGCTACCATCAAATAGCTAGACTAAGGATTACATACAAGTCGCCGGCCTTTTTTAGGGCCGGCTTTTTTGTATGTCAACGGGTCTACCGTTGTATCACTATTTTTTCTGTCCTGATCAGTTTCCCTTTTGCGTTGGTGATCCTTAAGATATACAGTCCATTTGAAAGATCACCGACTTCCACTCTTGTCGCAACATTCAACGCTGTTTGTCTTTTGACGAGTTTGCCATTCAAATCAAGTAATTCGATATGGCGGCTCTGCTCAGCCGAATAATCATACACGATAAAATAACTATTCGCGGGATTGGGATACACATCAAGGCTTTTATCCTTTACATCTTCCACTACTTTGGTCTCCGCCGCGATCAATTTGGTGATCATTCTTCCGCCTTGTGGTTGATAAGTGAATTCCAGGATGCTGCCTGGATTAGCCGGAGTGCTTGTTACACCACCGGTCGGGCCTGATGTAGATCCGCTGGAATCGCAGGCTACATATATTTTTAAACCATCGGGCGATACCACTACATCCCTGAATCTTCCTTTGCCCTGGAAATAATGAATGGTATCCGAAATAATCATCATGCCATCGTTGCTTAATTTAAATCTTGTGATGGCTCCTCTCTTCAACTGCGCGACCAATAGCGAATTCTGCCATCCTGGAATTGCATTGCTTCCATAAAAATCCGTTCCCGAGGGAGCTGTGGATGGCCAGGTAGTATTGCTGGTTGTTGAATCCGGCGGATTCGATACAGGGAATAAAGAACGTATCGGTTCTCTTACGTTCAGTGTTGCACAATTGTTTTGTTCGTTGCCAACCCATCCACTACCAACGTAGCGGCCATTGTAATTGCCATCACAAAAGCCAACTACCAGCGGCCAGCCATAATTCCTTCCCGCTTCAATGATATTCAATTCATCGTCGCTGAAAGGACCATGTTCGCTACTATATAAAATGTCCGCACCGTTTACATTGCCCCATACCAGTCCTTGGGGGTTTCGATGACCGAAACTGTAAACAGCATTTCCAAATGGATTGTCAGTCGGTATCCATGAACTGTTGATCAGTTCCGTATTGAGCCTTAAAATTTTTCCTTCATAGACAGAAGTGTTTTGTGCATTGTTGACCCGCCCGAGGTTTTCAAATTGTCCTGCGCCCATATCGCCTACAGAATAATACAGCTTCAGATCAGGCCCAATAGCCAATCGTGCCGAATTATGATCGTTACTTCCCGGTATATTCTCCAGGATCGTAACGGCCTGGCCTAATGTTTTGGCGACAGAATCATAAGTATACCT
>DASSFT010000694.1:0-4245 GCA_035694045.1 Chitinophagaceae bacterium | reverse complement strand
AATCATCATGGCAGTTGAGAACTGCGAAAATAAAAATGGCAACGTATGGCCAATTGCCCCGGCAAATGTCATCAGACCCGATGCAAGGCCACGTTGCCAGGGACTACCACGGCCGCTCAGTTTACCATCATCGCTCAATGCTTCTGAAAAAGCCATGCTGATCCCTGCGCCTGCAGCCGTAGCCAGGCCAACTATAAACGTTGTATGCGAATTATGTGTGGAGTAAGCCGCAGCAAACAACGGCGCCAATGAAGAGACCGATCCGTCCATCAAACCGGCAAGACCGGGCTGAATGACATGAAGCACCAAATTGCGCCTGGTTATTTCAGCTGCTGCGGCTTCATTTGTCTTCATTTTTCAATTCCTTTATTTTCCGGCTCCCTGCTATCGAAAACAAAGAAGCAAAATTTTTAGAATTGACAGCCGGTTTATCGAGGAACCCGATAATACTGATGGCATCTTTTTCACCGTACCCCGCTTTAGATGCAGATTGGTACGAGGCCAACAAAGGTCGGAACAGGGGAAAATTCATTCCTTCCTTTTGAACAAGCCTAAGGTCCTTGGTAATGTGTTTAAGTGCAAAGGCCGGTGAAAAATCATTACTTAAAATTGCCTGGGATTTTAGCCGGGTAATTCCACTTCCAAGAGCGCTTTCATTTATCAAATTCAGCATAGCTTCTTTATCAATATTTTCCCGCTGTGCAAATAATACTGTTTCAGAAAGCCCCTGGAACGTCAGCGCCAAAAAATAGTTTAAACAGAGTTTGGCTGCACTTGCTATTCCCACTTCGCCCATGAGAAAACTTCGTTTTCCGAGGACTTCAAATATGGGGAGTGCATTTTGATAATCTTCAGGGGCACCTCCGGCCATTATAACCAACTGTCCCTCTTCCGCCGGCTTTACGCTGCCACTTACTTTGGCTTCTAAAAACCGGACGCCTTTATCGACACAATTCTTTGCCAGTCTCTTTGAAATCTGTGTCCCTACAGTACTCATGTCAATCATGAGCGTGCCGGATGAGGGATTGTTCAATAAACCATGTTCACTATTATAAACCTGTTCGACAGCTTCATCATCCGTGATCATTGTTATCACCACTTCGCTCACCTGCGATAATTGCTGAAGACTTTCGGCCGAGGTAGCTCCTAGTTTGATCAACTCTTTCTCTTTCTCACGGGTTCGGTTATACACACAAACGGGGAATCCCTTAGCTAACAAATTTTTGACCATAGGTGTTCCCATAGTTCCTAAACCTACCCATCCAATTTTCATTTTTGTCATTGGTTTGTATTGAAATTGTGATTGTAATTAATAGGCGCTTCTTCCGAAATCAATTTTTCGGCTTTTAGCGCTGCCCAGAAGTCTGCTGGTATTTTAACGTTCATTGATTTTACGTCTTCGGTAATTTGTTGTGCTGTTCTTGCCCCGCAAATTACCGCGGCAGCTACATCGGGCATAGCTGCAAATTGCAAAGCAGCGGTTCTTAAATCTACTCCATGAGCATTGGCCAGGGCCGCCAAACGATTTCTTTTAGTAACAAATTCTGCAGGCATATCGTGGTCGTAGTTATAACGATTGCTTCCAGATATAAACCCGGCATTCAATGTAGATGCCATTATAAGCGGGATGTTCTTTTTTCTCACTTCCGGAAAAACATTTTTTAATGCATACTCATGATCAATTAAAGAATACTGCGAGGCCAGCAAAAAGATATTCGGATCGGCAACCTTCATTGTAGCCAATATTGGCTCAGGTCTGTTCACACCAAGCCCCCAGGCTTTGATCAGGCCTTCTTCACGCATTCGTGTAAGTTCAGGAAAGGCACCTTGTTTTGCGATCTCAAAATGTTCCAGCCATTTCCCATCGAGGTATTTATTGTCGGGTGACAAATCGTGGACAAACACAATATCCAGGCTGTCAATACCGAGGCGTTGAAGGCTGTCTTCAATAGAGCGGCGAACGGCAGCAGCCGAATAGTCAAACTCAACAATGTTAGGCGAACCGGCTAAAGGAAAAAGACTTGATTTAACGACCTTTTTTGACGCCTTCAGCAGCTTGCCAACTTTAGATGAAATAACATACGCTGACCTGTCCTGGTTGTGCAGGAATTGCCCGAAGCGCCGTTCTGCCAAACCTAAACCATACCAGGGCGAAACATCATAGTAACGAACGCCTGCATTCCAGGCAGCTTCCAGAGTTTGCTGCGCTTCGGTATCTGTGACTGCCGTGAATTCGTTACCAATTGGTACGCCACCCAAACCAAAATTGTAAGGGAGCTGATAATTTGCAGAAGCTGTGGCAATTTTCTTTTCATGTTTCATAATATCACCATTTTAGACCGTTTTATTTTACATAACAAATGCTATTCCGGGATCCCATCCCTGGTTTTCATCTTTGTTTTGGGTTTATATTTAAGCGTTCACCAGCTGTTGCTTGCTTAAGCGTAGCTTCGAAAGCTCCTGGTTAATAAATTCCATTTCGCCAGCAGATAAATTGACACTAATGGCCGCTGCATTTTCTGCAGATTGCTTTTCATTCCTCGCTCCCGCCAGGGCAATGGTTATGCCAGGCTGTTCAATTGTCCATCGTAAAACCAGCTGGGCATAAGTAGCATTCTTTTCTGCAGCGAGGGATTTGATTGTATCCAGGAAAGTATTTGTCCTTTTAATATTTTCATCAGTAAAGAAGTAAAGTCCCGCCCGATGGTCACCCTCCTGGAAAACATGACCCGGTTTCATTTTTCCTGTCAGTAATCCACGCTCTAAAGGACTGTAGGCCAAAATCGACACGTTTTGTTCCAAACAATAAGGCACGACATCTTCTTCAATATCTCTTTTCACCATACTGTAGGGAACCTGGTTGGATACAATGTTTATATATTTCCGGGCTAATTTCAATTGCTCCACATTGTAGTTGCAGACACCTGCATATCTCACCTTGCCCTGTTGTATCAATCGGGCAACGGCCTCCATAGTTTCTTCCATGGGGGTTGTAACATCCGGCCAGTGAATCTGGTAGAGATCAATGTAATCAGTACCTAACCTGCGTAAACTGTCTTCGCATTCTTTAATAATGCTCTCTCTGCCGGCATATTTATAGATATCGATTTCTTTTCCCCTGGTATCAGCGCTATGAAATGCAAAATCACCTTTGGCCAAATCCCACCGCATACCATACTTGGTCAGTATCTGCACCTTACTTCTCGAAATATCTTTGATCGCTTCCCCCACGATCTCTTCACTATTACCTTGTCCGTAAATCGGGGCCGTATCAATGGAAGTAACTCCCAGGTCATACGCAGTCCTGATAGCCCTGATGGCATCGTTTCTTTCGGTGCCGCCCCACATCCAACCGCCCGCCGCCCATGCGCCGAAAGTAATTGCAGATACTTTTAAGTCAGAATTTCCCAGTTTTCTATATTCCATATTTTAAGTTTTTAAAAGTTAAAGTCTATGCGATTATTTTAATCCCCGTTTTATTCCGAAACTCTCTGAGAGTCCGTTCAAGGCACAAAAATATTTTCAAGGGGATATAGTATCCTTTCCCTGTCGGTGAAAAGGCAAAAACTGTAGGTAGAAAAAAGCGGCTAAAAGTGTATAACCAGGCTAACGTTGAAGGTATTCTTTTGCTTCGCCAAAAGCTTGATGGCAAATTTTAATGACCTGCAGTATTTTTTCCCTGGTATCTCTATTCTTTTCCTGGATAGGGGCGTTAATTTCAATATAGTCGAGGTAATCACCCAGCTTTTCCGTGAGGCCCATAAATGACACGGAGGTTTTCATATTGTGGGCCACCTGGGCTACTTGCACATAATTTTTTTTATTGAATTCCTGTTCCAGGGCTTCTAATTCCCCAGGCATCTGTTCGAGGAATTGTTCAATCATGCTCACTTCGAATGTCGCGTTGCCACCTGATAGCTCTCTGAGATAACCGAGATCCAGCACTTTAGGAATTTGCCCCGGGATGTTATCCTTTTCCTTTTCTGCCTTCCTGTTTGTATTCAGAATATTATTGATGATTTTAGACAGCTCATTCTCACGGATAGGTTTCGGAATATATTCGTTCATGCCATAGCTCAGGCATTTTTCTCTTTCACCTGCCATGGCATGTGCTGTCATTGCAATGACCGGAATGTCACTCTTCAGCTCAGTTCTGATTTTCGTGGTAGCGGTATAACCATCCATTTGCGGCATCTGGATATCCATAAGCACCAGGCTGTATCGCTTTCGCTTCAATGCATCAAT
>DASSFT010000693.1:0-3576 GCA_035694045.1 Chitinophagaceae bacterium | reverse complement strand
TGATACCATCTGTAGTAAGTTGTGTTTGTTTACCGGTCTTTATATCCCTTACCCATAAATTATAATCTTTAATAAAAGCCGCCTTTGTGCCATCGGGCGATTGTACTTCATTTCCCCTCCCAAACCTTCCGCCACCACCCTGCCTGCCCATATTACTCCTGAGCTGCGTTGTGTCGGCTACCACAGAAAAATCCTTGAGGTTATATTTCCATTGCTTTCCATCCGAACGGAAAAAGACTGAATTACCATCTGCTGAATAATTGATCGTTTGAAAAGGAAGCATGGATGGTTTATACGTCCGGCTGGTTGCTGAGGAAAGCGCATTGGCCAGTTTTTGCTGATCGAACGCAACTACCCGGGTTCCTTTTGCCGCATCCACCACCACAAATTCACTTCCTTCAGGAGTGAGTACGCGATACCAGAATTTGTCCCCGGCAAACCAGTTGGGAGTAACATTTCCCCGGTCAATATACTGTTGCGTGTTATAACTCATCATATCCTCGGCATGCCGGTAATCCTCTGCGGTTAGCGCATTGTCCTGGGAAAATGATAAAATAGCAATAGTGCAGGATGTGAACGTCAATAAGAGCCTGTGCATAAAAATTTTAATTTGTGTTGCAGCCGCTGTCCAAGAGACATGGCAATGGGAAACGCAATTTAAAGGGTTTTTTGCTAAATGATGCTAGATACAGGATGCTAGATGCTGGATGCTGACATTCGAAACAGGCTATCACAATGTAGCATCTGCTGTCAAGCGACTAGCATCCAGTTGCCCTGCTCGCAATGACGGATCCAGCGTCTAACCTTCAACAAAGGGGTTTATCTTTTGCACATTAAAGGTGTATATCTAAAAAGATCAATCTTGGCAGGGATAACTGTACTGCTATCGACAAAACCTTTCAGTGCAAATAACCCGATGAACGCTGGCTTCATATCAATATCCCGATTAAGGATCTCCCTGAATGCCGAATTGGGCATGCTGCCGTTGGCAAACAACAACCTGAAACTTTTCCCGTTCTTTTCAACACGCAAGGCGGAATGCAGGAGGTTTTGCCTTACTAATTTTTCATTGGCAGAATCTATTTTGAAAAGCAACTGGTGCACGATCTCTTCGGGTTTGTCGGTCGCTTTGCCACCGGATATAATCGCCTGCAGGATGATTTCTCTCGATTTCGGAAATCCGCCAGAAAAATCATTATAGACAAGAGACAAACGAAGACTTTTCCCCGCAAAAGAAGTATCCTCGAGCAACAACATACCAGCCTGTTGCCAGTTTTGAAGGGGCACAAATTCAGATAAATGGATTTCTGCCACAAAACAATCCGCATTGTTTTTTCTCAGCAACAGGTTTTTGATATTGGGTTGGTTCACTGAATCGGGCCAGTTATCTCCTTTCAATGTAAATAGTGTCAAATGACCCGGGCTTTCGTTTCTGCGATTCCAGTACTCATCATCTTTGGCTTTGAGGAACCATCCGTTCCGCGACAGGGAGTCTTGCTGCAGTTGATGAAAATCATCGGTAAAATCCTTCTCTTTTTTCTTTCCCGCCGGGGAAAAGATCAGCAGGGTGGTAGCCGCAAGGATCGACGAAATCAACGCAACAATAGCAGCCTGCTTTTTTCTGCCTGACTGTTTCTTTGTAGGCTGCTGAAACTGTTGCCTGTATTGAAACCAATAAGGGTAGTGACTTTGTTTATTTTTCCTCTGCACCTCATCCGTATACGGCGCATCCAGTACAAAGCGGGCGAAAGTATCGAGAGTAGCCACCGAGGGGTTTTCCTCCTTACCATTTGCAGGACTGAGAACGAACGATGAATAATTTTTAATGCTCTTGGCGCCAATTACCAGGCCCGTCTGATCCAGGATCTTCTCCGAAAAAAGCCTGCTTTCCGTTTCGGTAAGCGGACCGGACATGGGATGGCCAAAACATTTTTCGTATGCTTTTTTAAATAAGGCAGAAAAGACAGAAGCATCCAAATCATTCATAGCATAAAGCTTACTCTATCTCACGCCACGCCGCCAAGACGCAACGCATATGCCATCATAATAAGATCGTTGCGTCGTCGCGTCGTGGCGTGAGATGTATTTTCAAGCTGAGACACCCCCTCAAATCTACAATTCCTGCAGATTTCCACGCTGTTTCCGCCGGTTTGACGACGCAGCCATCAACTTCGTTTTTTTAAATACAACCCCGCTCCAAATTTATTGCACATGAAATTTTTCCTTACGTTGATCCTGTCCGCCTGTTGTTATCCTGTTTTGTCACAACAACTACAACTTCATTATGACCTCCGGCACACAGTAGACCCGGATCACACCCATAAAAACTTTCCTGCTTTTTACTTTGAATATTTCCGCCCACCCAAGCCGGATTCTTTTTATGGAGCTTTGAAACCCGGGTCTTTTTTGCTGAAAGCCCAATCCGAACTTTCGGGTCAGCGGAATAATATGGGACAATATTATATACAGATCTCGCAAGGATTTCGTTTTTGGAAGCCAAAAATTTACCTGCAATTTCAGTACAACGGCGGTCTGGGTATCGCCGAGCCCGGATCTTATGGTTATTATTTAACCAATGCATTTTCCCTGGGCCTGTCTTACACCTTTCAATGGAACAACCAGGCTTTCTTTAATATTTATAGCAGCTATAAATACACAGCCTTTCAAAAACCCAGTCACGACAATATCAGTGCGTTCTTCTGGTTACTGTTTTTTTCAAACTATGCAAACAGCTTTACAGGCAATATCGTTGCCCTGACCGAGAACCGGAATCATGGTGATGCGTTTACCATGATGAAGTCTGGGAAAAAGTTTTCCGTTTTCAGCGACCCCCAATTATGGTTTAAACTTTACAGGGGGCTTTCGGGTGGTTCAAAGATGAATATCTATTATCATTTATTGACAGAAGACGACCGCTGGCAGTTCTATCCTTCCATTGGGTTGAAATATCAATTTTGAAAACTTAGTGATGCTTCGTATCTCCGGATAGTCCTGAGCGAAGGACCTGAAGTGCCTTAATAGTTTTCGCTCTGAACTATTTTGTTTTTTTGGGCTTATGTTTAGTCGCCAGCGGCGGGTTATCTTTCCATCTCCAGAGGTACATGCACGCATAGGTCCTGTATGGGCTCCATTGCTCCGCGATCTTTACAATTCTGCCGAGCATTATCTTTTTTTTGCGATGCCTTAGATCATATAACCCGATAATTGCATTTTGGAGACCCAGGTCATCCGGGGCAAATACGTCTTCCCGGCCCAGCGCAAACATCAGCAGCATTTCTGTTGTCCAGCGACCCACGCCTTTTATTTGGGTAAGATAAGCTATCACTTCCTCGTTCCTCATCTTCGACAATTTTTTGTGATCCATACCCTGCTCGATTTCAAAACGTGCGACATTCTGCACATAATTAACTTTGGCATTACTCAGGCCAATAGCTCTTAGTTTTTCAAATGGCGTGGAGATGATCTGTTGTGGCGTCGGTTCTCCTCCGTAAAGGTCAAGAAAGCGCTGCTTGATCACCTTCGCAACTTTCGTTGACAGTTGTTGGCTCATAATTGAGTAACAGAGATAAAGACAAA
>DASSFT010000692.1:0-6290 GCA_035694045.1 Chitinophagaceae bacterium | reverse complement strand
ATAAGAAAAGAAACAGCGCGATCTTTTTTGAAGCGATATATTTTATACGGGACAGCACTTAAACGTCCTCCTCATTTAGTTGAACAGCTAATTTCCTTGAAAGACGGATCGGGTAAATAATAAAATACCAGATCACGAAGAGAACAGAAAGAGAAACGATCGCGGTGGTCAATATCGAGATATCGTTATAAAGCCGGGTAAACAACCCTTCGAAAAAAGCGGCAAGGGCAAAAACCGGTATCAGCCCGATCAGGATCTTTACCCCGTCTTTGGCTCCTCTCTTAAATGCATCTATTCTTTTAATCGTACCCGGGAACAGGTAACTTTTTCCCAATACCAGGCCGGCAGCACAGGCGATGATAATGGCAGTCAGTTCAAGCGTGCCATGCACGAAAACCACGAGGAATACCTGGAGCCCAAGCCCTCTCGCTGCAAAGAATTCATGGAAGGCGCCAAGCCGTGCTGATTCCTTTGACAGCTCATAAACAGAAGGAAGCCCGCAAAATATTCCCTCGACAAAATAACGCAGGGATACTTTTATATTATTGATCATGATCCAGATCCAGCTCAGGATCGGATTGCCATGCTCGTATATGCCAAAAGGATTGCCCTTATCGATATTTTGCTGGGTATGTTCAATATAACCGGAGCCGAGCAGGCTTTGTGCTACTGTTTCATCCTGGCGGGTAATAAAAAATCCAAGAGTCCAGAAAATGACAAAAATGACAAAGCAGAACAAAATGGCACCATGATGTTTCCGGATGGTGAGTGGAAGATCATATCTCCAGAATGTCACGAGCCTGTTTGATTCTTCTTTCCGGTTCTTGTAAATGCTGAGGTAGATCCTGGAAGCCTGGTTATTGATAAACTGGGTTACCTTGCCCGAAGGATAAAACGTTTTTGCATAAGCAAGATCGTCGACCAGCTGGGTAAAATCCCTGGCCATTTCATCAGCATCTTCCGCAGGCATATGCTGATTCCTGAGCCACCGGTCACGGTTCTTTTTTATAAACAAGGCTTCTCTCAATGGTTAATAGTTTCCGGTTGTAAAATACTGGAAAATTTCAGATTTAATGGTGAACGTTTTCCTTGCCAGCGAAATTATTTTCACTACGGAAAAACCGGGCGGCAGCAGGTTTTTCGGGGTACAGCCAAACCCTTATATATCTGTATTTGTTTGCATCAATGATGGCGGATTGTGGGATTTGCTTTAAACCTTTCAACCTTTAAACCTTTCAACCTTTAAACCCCTAAAGGTATCCGTGGTATTTCTTCATTATTTTGATTTGCAAACCGGATATCCGAAATTGAGCCCGGATATTTAACTCTCTTATGTCTGTAATAAAAATACCTACGAGTTTCAATATTGATGTCGAATTTGAAGTACCCGAATTCTACAGGCGACTTTTATCATTGCTGATCGACATGGTGCTTGAATTCCTTTACCTGTTGCTGGCGATCTGGATAATGAACAGAGTCGTACGGAACTCAGATCTCCAGTCCGACGATACGCCGTATAATCTGGAAGCAGTATGGCTAATGCTGCTGCTGCCCATCCTGCTATATCATATCATATTAGAATTGACAATGAATGGCCAAAGTATTGGTAAAAAATTAATGGGAATAAAAGTAGTACATGAAAATGGGGGAAGAGCAAGCATTGGACAATTCCTCATCCGCTGGTTGCTGAGAGTATCTGATGTATGGATCGTGGTACTGATATTAATCCTTGCCAGTGGCGTAGGTTTTTGGAACGATGCTGAAGCCACGTTCATCATTTTAGCGGCACTCGCCTTCCTGATCACCGATATCGTATTGGTGGTCTCTTCAAAAAAAGGGCAACGCATCGGCGATGTGCTGGCTCATACCATTCTTATACGAACCAATACACGGGCAAACATAGAAGAAACTGTATTCCAGGAAGTAGCCGACACCTATACTCCCGTTTTCCCACAGATCATGCAATTGAGCGATAAGGACATCAACGCGATCAAAAGTATATTGGAAACGGCGAAGAGAAAAGGAGACTTCAACATGGCGGCAACAGCCAGCGAAAAAATAAAGGCGCACCTGAAGATCGATTCCTCTATGTCGCCTTTTGATTTCCTGGAAGTATTGCTAAAAGACTACAACTATCTTTCAGTAAAGTAATTTCCCCTCTTTTTCACTACCGTGCGGACATGGTAATAACGACCACCAGCAGCACCAGCAAATAAAACGATAGCCCAATGATCGTGAGCACTCCCATAAACCGGAATGTCCTTTTCAGGTTTTGAAAAGAACCGTTTAGCAGCTCCTGGTCATTGGCCAATAGCGCCGATTTCATTTTGGACGCGAAATTGAAAAGAAAGAGGCAGGGAAAGAAATAAAGCAGTGCGACAAGAATATAGAATACAACTGCGAAGGCACCCATTCCCCCTGAGCTCGCCATGGGATTCCTGTCAAAACCTTCGTTACGGTTATTATTATACGCTGCGAAAATAGAACCGAAAAAAATTCCGGCCAGGATAATCAGGCCACAGGCAATAAACCCAACTATTGCCAGGAATTTTGCCCAACCGGCTGCCGCCGATAAATGATTCTTGGAATTGGGATCAATGGTCAGCCCAAATAAGGATGTGTTTTCGTTTTGTTCCATATTGTTGGTTTAGTTTGTTGTCGGCCAGGTTATAGGTTCATTGAGACCATTATTGCAAACCCTAGTGATAAAGTTACCGCCTGCTTCGTGAAATCGCCAGCAGCACCGATCCAACCAGTGTAAGGTACAGTCCCACGCCCAGCATTTGCCATTCAAACACATTACTAAAATTCGAAGGCTCCAGTAGATCAGCCTCTTCGCTACCCGGAGTTGACTGCCTTATTTTTACCAGGACATAGGCAACCAGCGCAATTAAAACGAGCAGTGGTATTATTTTGAAAAATGCAAAGGCGCCTCTCCCGATCCTGACCCCGATAACATAAAAGAAACAAATGACTGCCGAAAAAAGAATGACCGACACGATTATTAGCATGCCCAGGCCCAGGTTTGCAGGATCGTTTTCTTTGGCAACATCATTAGCGGTTGAAAGTATACTAAGGCCGGTAATATTTCCATCGCCGAAATTGATCCAGTTTAAAAAAAATCCGGCAATGATCATCAGGCTACCCCAGAACCCCAGGTGAGTAAAAAAAGGTGTTCTTGATTGGCTACGTGAAGCGGGAGATTGGGTTACCGTTACCAGCGAGGCTCCGCTGCGGGAAACAACAGGAGTCTCCGAAGTTGATTTTGGAACTTTAGAGGTTTCATCGATTACATCTGGTAAAGCAGCTCCGCAATTGACGCAGAATTTCGCCGTATCCTTATTCTTAGCTCCACAGTTGGGACAAAACAGCATAGGTAGGTTTTGTATTGAAATAAATGTCGGTTTCGAAAATAGTTAATTGATTTTACCCGGAAAAGAATAAATTCTAAGAACCAATCCCGCCACCTGGCGGGACAAATAAATTAGAAATAATAAATCAAAATATCAAAAGTCGCTCTCCGACACAGCTTTTTGATTTTTTATTTTTGTTTTGAAGCTTATTTGGATCTTGTCTCTTGGTTCTTGGTTCTTTTTATTAATACGCTCTTGCAAACAATACTCTCTGCCTGGATGCTTTGCCCGTCAGGATACATTTACCATCCTCCTGCGGGTTATTGAGTGGAATACAACGTATGGTCGCCTTTGTTTTTTCTTTAATGGCTTCTTCCGTTTCAGCCGTGCCATCCCAATGAGCAGAGATAAATCCTCCTTTGTCATCGAGTAACTTCTCAAATTCATCCCAGCTATTGGCCGGTGTGATGTGTTCATCGCGATAGGACTTTGCCTTGTTGAATAAATTGTTTTGTATTTCAACCAGCAGATCGTTTACATAGGCTGCGATACCATCGAGTGAAACATTTCTTTTCTCCTTCGTATCGCGACGGGCGATCTCGGCAATGTTGTTTTCAAGGTCCCTGGCGCCCAGGGTGATCCTTACGGGAACTCCTTTCAATTCGTATTCCGCGAATTTCCATCCCGGTCTTGCGTTATCATTGTCATCATATTTAACCCGTATACCAAGATCCTTTAACTGCTTTACGATTTCTTTTGCCCTTAGGTCAACGGATGCTTTCTGCTGATCACCTTTATATATCGGCACTATCACTGCCTGCAGCGGGGCGATCCTTGGAGGTAAGATCAATCCCTGGTCATCGCCATGGGCCATCACCAATGCACCTACCAGCCTTGTGCTAACTCCCCAGCTCGTAGCCCACACATACTCCAACTGGTTTTCTTTATTCAGGAATTTTACATCAAATGCCTTTGCGAAATTTTGTCCAAGAAAATGCGAGGTACCCGACTGCAATGCCTTACCATCCTGCATCAATGCCTCGATGCAGTAGGTATCAACTGCGCCTGCAAAGCGTTCGCTTTCCGTCTTTACTCCTTTGATCACCGGCACGGCCATCCAGTTCTCCGCGAAGTCGGCATAGACATCCAGCATTTGCCTGGTTTCAGCAACGGCCTCTTCTGAAGTCGAGTGAGCGGTATGTCCTTCCTGCCATAAAAACTCAGCAGTGCGGAGAAACAGTCTTGTACGCATTTCCCATCTAACCACGTTAGCCCATTGGTTGATCAACAGCGGCAGATCGCGGTAAGATTGTATCCATCCTTTATAGGTGCTCCAGATAATTGCCTCACTGGTAGGGCGGATGATCAGCTCTTCTTCAAGTTTGGCTTCGGGATCAACGATCAGTTTTCCTTTTTTGTCAGGATCGCTTTTCAGGCGGTAGTGCGTCACGATCGCACATTCCTTGGCAAAACCTTCCGCATTTTTTTCCTCTGCTTCAAATAAGCTCTTCGGAACAAATAAAGGAAAGTAAGCATTCTGGTGCCCTGTGTCCTTAAACATTTTGTCCATCGCATCCCTCATGTTTTCCCAGAGGGCGAAGCCATACGGTTTAATAACCATGCAACCTCTTACTGCTGAATAATCTGCCAATTCACCTTTAATGACAAGATCATTATACCATTGAGAATAATCCTGTGCTCTTGAAGTAATTTCCTTGCTCATAATCTGGTTACCAATCCGGGTTGATTTACGTTACAACCTTGAACTTTTTATTTTAATTAACAATGTCGCACATACTTTTATCAAACAACCTTCGCAAATTTGTTACACAAACGTTTGTGTAAACTGAAATCCGGACAAAAGTAGTAACTTCAATTTTAAACCTCTAAAACCGTTTGCCATGAAATCGCAAATTTTACTTCTGGCATTAGTGACTGCCGCCTTTAGCAGCTGCACCACCGCATACAAGACCGGTCAAACTCCCGATGATGTATATTTTTCTCCTACCCGTCCGCAAGATGAATATGTGCGTACAGAGAAAAGAGAACAGCCTCGCTATCAAAGCAGGGAAGAGTATTATGATGATCGTTACCTGCGAATGAGGGTGCATAACAGGACACAGTGGTCGGCACTCGACGATTATTACTATTATGGCAATCGCTATGATTATAGCTATTACAACGGTTTTTATTGGAGCAATCCCTGGTCACCCTGCACTTACTGGAATAGTCATTACAACCCTTATTATCAGAGTTATGTTATTGTAACCCCAAAGAGTCCCGTTTTTAATCATCCGAGAACCGTGAACCTGAATACTTACAACAACAATATGCTGACGAATAATCAGTATTCAAATCCTAATCACCCCAAAGGTGGAGTAAGACCCTATCAAAGCTCATATAGTAACAATAACAGCAGTAACAATAATAGCGGGAACAGCGGAGCCGGCAATTTCCTCCGCAATGTATTTAACGGTGGCAATTCCGGAAGTTCCAACAGCTCTTCAGGAAGTTCCTCAACTCCGAGAACAAGCAGTTCTTCGTCTTCTTCCAGCAGTTCAAGCTCAGGTTCGTCCGGAGGCGGAGGCCATGCACCTGTAAGAAGATTTTAATACTTTTAGACCCTTTTGCAAGTTTCTTGCAAAAGGGTTTTTAAAATGAAACGACTTGCCTGCCGGCCTTGCTTCGCCGGAGCTTCGCGAAGGCACAGTAGGCAGGCTGCACCAGGCAACAACTTTTATTAATACCGACAACTTACAATAAAATGAAAAAGATATTTTTCATACTGATCAGTATTGCCTCGACCCAATTCCTCCAGGCACAGGAACCAGCCGATGCTCTTCGATTTTCATGGCTTACCCCGAACGGTACAGCCAGGCAACAGTCGATTGGAGGAGCAGGAGTGTCGTTGGGCGGCGATATCTCAGCCACCTTTAT
>DASSFT010000691.1:0-4086 GCA_035694045.1 Chitinophagaceae bacterium | reverse complement strand
AACGCAAACTTTATTGATCCAGTCCAGCAAAATATCGGGAGTGGTAACAGCAGGATCATGCAAACTGTTACCATAAGTTGATTCCAGCAGGATATAGTCAGCCTGCCTAAACACATCCGGTGAGCGAAGTATCACATCACGATAGCGACCTACATCACCGCTAAATGTCAACCGGGTCTCCTTTCCATTCTCGGTCACATTTACATGCACGCAGGTACTGCCGATAATATGACCAGCATCGGTAAACATTGCTTTTACACCGTCGATAACATCATACCATGTTCCGTACCCGATCTCAACGAAATGATCCATGCATTTCTTTGCATCATCGACTGTATACAAAGGTTCCAGGTAAGGTACCGGCTGTGCAATCCTACGCTTGTTGGCGTATTTGATCTCGTCCTCCTGTATTTCCGCCGAGTCTAGCAACAGTATTTGTGTAAGCTCTCGCGTAGCGGGTGTGCAGAATATTTTCCCGTTAAAACCTTCTTTTACGAGTTTCGGAATAAGACCGCAATGATCAACATGCGCATGCGATAAGATCATCACATCAACGGATGATGATTCAAATCCGAAATTGCGGTTTAAAGCATCCGTGCGATCGCCCATACCCTGGAACATGCCGCAGTCGAGTAAAATTTTTTTCCCATTCTTTAATGTCAGTAAATGCTTTGAACCTGTAACCGTTCTTGCAGCACCGTGAAATGCTATCTTCATACTTTGGTTTGCGGGTGAGGAATTGGCCAATGCAAATTCAATGTACCGGCTTACCGGCAATTTAACTAATTCTTTCTTGCCTTGAATGACCAGGTAATAAAAAACTCAGCGATGATTTCACCATTACCGTTCGTTCCTGTTGACCTGGCCCTGACCGTTCTTGGTTCACCTGTTGCAACGCTTTCTTCAATGGCCTGGCGGATCAATTGGCCATCATTACAAATAAAGCTGGTTTTGCTGGTTGCCTTTTTAAAATAGCCCGCTTCCAGTTTTGTCAATAGCATGGAAACAGAAGGTTTTCGTCTATACAAATGAATTAGGGCCAGCGTGCCGGTACTCATCTCGGCTGCCATGGCAAGACTTGCAAAATAAGTGGAGCGAAAAGGATTTTTTGAAAACCATTTATAGGGGACCGTTGTGATGCATTTGTCCTCGTCAGCCTCTTTTATTCTTACACCAGTAAAATAAGCGCTGGGGAGCCTGGATAACAAGAAAAACCGAAACTTCAATGGATGTTTCATCAGCCTGATGAAAGCAGCAGTGTTGGCATTCATTATTGATCTTTATACTGGTCAGGATCCAAGGCGGCGTGACTCCAGTCACTCAGGAAACCCATGACCACCTCTTTCTTGTAACTCTTGTTTCCATCTTCAAGATAAGATGAATTCTGCGTATGTAATAATTTACCGCTTCCATCCAGGATAAGAAAAACCGGGAACCCGAAGCGTTGGGGAAACCCATATTTGGCCAACAAGGCCGTATTACGATTTTCCTTGCTCCAGTTCAAATGATAAACAATATAGTTGGCCTTTACGAGAGAGTCTATGGACTTGTCGGTACTAATAAAATCATGGAACCTGGCACACCATATGCACCAGTTGCCGCCAATCTGGACAAGTACATGCTTATTTTGTTGCTTTGCCAGCTTTGCGGCTTCTTTTATCTCCTTTTCCGCATTATCAGATGGATGATACAGGTTGAACTTTGAAAGGTCCTGGGAAAAACCAGCTTGTGCCGCTATGACGAGCATCACACAAAAAACAATCTTTTTCATGGTAATAATAGTGTTTGCCATAAAGTTACCTTAATACAGGTGTATACTGGCACCAATAAATCATGGATCGGATAAGTTTTACTAATTTTTATCAAACATTGCGGCAGCGGTAAATACGGTGGTTGTAGAGCATAAGAAAGGAAGTAAGGTCGATGAATTCCCGCCATGCGTTGACAATAAGATAATTTTTGCCTTTAAATGAACCAATTATGAGAAAGAATCGTCAATTTTGAGAATATGCCTGGCATAAATATGAAAAGGATCCTCCTGAGTTTTTTTATTTTCTTTTTTCCGTTCGCTGTTAGCTTTTCTCAGAAAGTTTCAGGTAAGCTGCAATTCCTGCAAGGACAAATTATCGGCGTTACGGTTGAGCTAAAAACAACGGTTTCCCAGGAAGCCGCCGGCCAGGCGATTGACTTCACGGCCAATGGGACCGCCTGGCATTCATTCAAAGTGACCAACGCTACCGACAATAACACAACCCTTCATCATGACGTCAAACGAATAAGCTTCAATTTTGATGGGATGGGTCAGAAGAGATCGGTTGATTCGGACAATCCTAAAGACCTGGAAGGGTTTCTCGGCAAACCTGTCAAAGAGATATTGAGCAAGAACTATGACATGATCATCGATCCAGGCGGAACAACGTTGCTGACAAAACCGGAGAAAATTCAGTTGTCAAAAATCGATGACCGTTTAGCTGTAGTTTTTAACCTGCTGAAAGATATAACAGGCATAATCTACCCTCCAAAGAAAAACGAGCCGAGTTTTTTCAAAGTGCTGCCGGATACTGCCACAGGACTAAATGCCAGTTGGAGTGAATCAGGAGTTGATTCAACCGGAATGTATAAAACAACCTATACTTTATCGGCTATTACAGATTCCACCCTCATTGTAGACCTGAAAGGAAGTTCATCTACTGTCACAAAAAACGAAATGATGGGGATGCAGACAACAACGAGTATGAACAGTACCTATACTGGGAAACTTACCATTGATAAGCTGACGGGCATCATCCGCGAAAAGACAATTACTACTTCCTCTAACGGATCGACCGAAGCAATGGGTGGAACATTACCGGTGACTTCAAAGACCACGATCGTTATACGGGTTAAACCGGTTCAATAATTATTTCAGGCTATGGAATCGTAACCTGGTTCCTCAACAGGTCATCCCAATTATCACGGCGACGCACCAGGTGAAACTTATTTTCCTTTAACATCACCTCAGCAGGCTTCAACCTTGAATTAAAATTAGAAGACATCTCGAAACCGTAAGCTCCTGCATTGTGAAAAACGAGATAATCGCCCTCACGTACTTCATTCAATCGCCTGTCCCAGGCAAAAGTATCGGTCTCGCAGATATTACCGACAACGGAGTAATTCTTTTCCTTTCCTTCCGGGTTGCTGATATTTTCGATACGATGATATGAATCATAGAACATCGGGCGTATCAAATGATTAAAGCCGCTATTGACACTTACAAAGGTCGTGGCGTCGGTTTCCTTTATCACATTTACCTGGGTCACAAAATAGCCGCTCTCGCTTACCAGGAATTTTCCCGGCTCAAACCATATCTGGAGATTCTTTGCCTGAGGGTGATTATCAAACGCTTCCTTGACTTTTTGCGCGAGCAATTCAATGTCCAGTTGTTCATCACCCGCTTTGTAAGGCACTTTAAAACCACCGCCGAGATCAACCGACTTCAGTTCTTTAAAATGAGGAATGATATCAAACAATACTTCAATCCCTTTTACAAATACATCAGCATCTTTGATATCGCTGCCGGTATGAATATGCAGGTCGGTGATCTGCATGTTATTCTCTTTTACAATGGCGAGTATTTTATCCAGCTGGTCTGCCGGTATTCCAAATTTACTTTTATCGTGACCGGTAGAAATCTTAAGATTGCCTCCCGCCAGGATATTCGGGCGAAGTCGAATACCGACCGGGTAAGCATGACCGTATTTTTTTCCGAATTTTTCAAGATTGGACAGGCTGTCAATATTGATATTTACTTTTAATGAAGCGGCTTCTTCGATCTCATCAAAACCAATACCGTTGGATGTATATAAAACCTGTTGGGGAAGGAAACCGGCGTGAAGGGCCAGCTTCGCCTCATTGATCGAGCTGCAATCGACATTGGCGCCCAGTGAACGGATATATTTGAGAATGCTGACATTGGTCAGCGCTTTACATGCATAAAAGAACACAACATTGCTTTGGCTGAATGCTGCACTTAGCTTTTCATACTGCTCTTTTATCTTTTCAGCATGATACACGTACAAAGGGGCCCCGAATTCCTGTGCCGCTTTT
>DASSFT010000690.1:0-2175 GCA_035694045.1 Chitinophagaceae bacterium | reverse complement strand
TTTCTTGGTTCTTGTGATTTTAAGATGTAGTACATTTAAGGCGCAAAAGAACAATAGCATGTCATATCCTTTCCAGGTCAGCAGTATGGAGCAATATGAAAAAGCCTACCGGGCCAGTGTAGATGAACCTGAGGCATTCTGGGCATCGGTTGCAGAGAATTTCAAATGGAGAAAAAAATGGAGCAAAGTTCTTGAATGGAATTTTAAGGAGCCGAAGATAGAATGGTTCAAAGGTGCTAAACTAAATATTACAGAGAATTGTATTGATCGTCACCTGGAGACATTGGGTGATAAGCCGGCGATCATCTGGGAACCCAATAACCCGGAGGACCGCGTGAGAGTGGTTACCTATAACCGGCTACACAAAAGGGTTTGCCAGTTTGCACAGGTATTAAAGAACAATGGAGTAAAGAAAGGCGACCGTGTTTGTATTTATATGGGCATGGTACCCGAGTTGGCTTATGCAGTACTGGGCTGCGCACGGATAGGGGCCATTCACAGTGTGATTTTTGGCGGTTTCTCCGCTCAAAGCATTGCCGACAGGCTGGACGATGCAAAGGCTGAATATATCGTCACTTGCGATGGAGCTTACCGTGGCGGAAAAGATATTCCATTAAAAAGCGTGATTGATGATGCATTGATCGGCAACAAAACCATAAAACGTGTAATTGTTTATACCAGGACAAGAACGCCAGTATCCATGATCAAGGGCAGGGACGTGTGGTGGGAAGACGAAATGGAATATGCCGAAGCACAAGTGGAAAAGGAAGGCGTCGTTTCATTCCCCGCCGAAGAGATGGATGCGGAAGATCCTTTATTCATATTATATACTTCGGGCAGCACAGGCAAGCCAAAAGGAGTGGTACATACCGGCGCTGGTTATATGATTTGGACAACTTACACCTTTGTAAATGTTTTTCAGTATAAGCCAGGCGACATTCATTTTTGTACGGCCGATGTCGGCTGGATCACCGGGCACAGTTATATTGTTTATGGTCCGCTAAGCGCTGGAGCTACTTCGGTAATGTTTGAAGGAATTCCTACCTGGCCCGACGCGGGAAGATTCTGGGATATTGTCGACAAACACAAAGTGAATATTCTTTATACAGCTCCTACTGCTATCCGCAGCCTGATGGGTTTTGGACTCGACCCATTAAAAGGAAAAGATCTCTCTTCATTAAAAATCCTGGGTACAGTTGGCGAACCGATCAATGAGGAAGCCTGGCACTGGTATGATGAAAACGTGGGAAAGAAAAAATGCCCGGTCGTGGATACCTGGTGGCAAACGGAAACCGGTGGAACGCTAATATCAAACCTGGCAGGAGTAACCCCGGCTAAACCCAGTTGGGCCACCCTGCCCTTGCCGGGAGTGCAACCATTGCTTGTTGATGAAAATGGGAAAGAGGTTTTACCTACACTTTCTGAAAGCGGAGCATTGATAGCTTCTGGTAACCTATGCATAAAATTTCCATGGCCCGGTATATTGAGAACGACCTGGGGTGACCATGAACGTTGCAGGCAAAATTATTTTGCAACCTATCCGAACTTATACTTTACAGGTGATGGTGCATTGAAAGATGAAAAAGGGAATTACCGGATCACAGGAAGAGTAGACGATGTACTGAATGTAAGTGGCCACCGCATAGGCACAGCAGAAGTAGAAAATGCGATCAACATGCATGCAGGTGTAGTTGAAAGCGCCGTGGTAGGTTATCCGCACGATATCAAAGGCCAGGGGATCTATGCCTACGTCGTTTTTGGACCAAAGCATGGTGATGAAGACCGGACCCGGAAAGACATACTGCAAACAGTCAGCCGTGTGATTGGTCCCATAGCTAAACCAGATAAGGTCCAGTTTGTTCCGGGTTTGCCAAAAACAAGAAGTGGAAAGATCATGCGGCGTATCTTAAGAAAAATTGCTGAAGGCGAAACTTCTAATTTGGGAGATACCACGACGCTGCTCGATCCCGCAATTGTCGAGGATATAAAGAATGGAAAAATTTAATCGAAACAATAAAGCAGCCGGATAAGCTGCTTTAAGAGGTTTTTCGAATAATGTAGAACAATGCTTTGCTTCCTTAAATCCGCAAAGATTGTACCTAATCGCAATTTTTTATTTTTTAATAGAAAAAAAATCCGCTATTTGGCGCGTAAAAATTATTTTTGATATGTACC
>DASSFT010000689.1:0-13158 GCA_035694045.1 Chitinophagaceae bacterium | reverse complement strand
TGATTACTGTTGTCATACCCATTTTCAATGAGTATGAGGGTATTCCTTTCCTGGTGGATAGCCTGAATGAATTCTTTGGGCAAAATAACCAGCTGAACGCGGAGGTGATATTTGTAAACGACGGCTCAAGAGATAATTCGGTTGAACGCCTGAGCTCGATGCCTCATAAGACCTATAAGGCAAGAGTGATCAGCTTCTCCCGCAACTTCGGTTCTCATGCTGCCCTGAGAGCGGGTATTTCCCATGCATCCGGCGACTATATCTGTTTCAACTATGCTGATCTGCAGGATCCTTTGGAACTGGTCATCCGCATGAAAGACCTGATGGATCAAAGCAATGATATCGTTTGGGCACAAAGAGAAAGCACGAAAGTTCCCTGGGGAGAGAAGATGTTCTCGAAGTTCTATGCTTCGCTGATGAAAAAATTTGCGTTTAAGAATTTCCCGGAGAAAGGATTTGACATAGTCATGTTCAATAAAAAGGTGGCAGTCGAGGTCAATAAGAACGTGGAAGCGAATTCATCCATCTTTTTACAGATACTGGGAATGGGTTTCCGGCAGACTAATATTACTTATAAGAAAAGGGAACGGCAAACTGGTGTCAGCAAATGGACGATATCGAAGAAGGTCAAACTGTTCATTGATTCATTTGTTGCTTTTTCTTATGCGCCGATCCGGTTTGTTACCATCATTGGTATCCTGTTTTTTATCGCGGGATTTATCTGGACAGCTTATATCGTGATCCGGAAAGTGTTTTTCCCGTATCCGTATTCTGCAGGCTGGCCGGCTATGATGTCGTTGTTGTCACTGGGCTTTGGCATTACCAATATTTCGCTGGGTATAATTGCCGAATATCTCTGGCGTACGCTGGATGCGAGCCGGAAACGCCAGGTGTTTATTATTGATAACATTAAAGAACTAAATTCATGATGAAAGCTGTACTATACTGCGCTTTGTACGCCCTGCTGAATGTGTCGGGTGCCGCGATCATCAAGTGGAACCTGAAAGGCAAGACCTTAAGTTCATTCAATCAATGGCTGAATATGCTACTGAATGTGCAGGTGATCTGTGCGTTTGCATTGATCTTTGTGTCGATGCTCGTAATATTCAAAGCCCTTTCATCGGCTAATTTCACATTCGTGATACCTGTTTCTGCCGGTATCAATTTTATCCTTACCGTGATAGCCGGTTATTATATTTTTAAAGATCAGTTAAGCCTGGCATCTTTTGTCGGGTTCACGTTAATCATATCAGGAATATTATTATTGAGTATAAATAGTACCCAGCATGCAACACAATAAAATAAAAGACAGCGTAATCTGTGTCACCGGCGGTGCCGGTTTCATTGGTTCTTATGTAGTAGAGGAATTAATCCCCCTGCAACCGAAGAAGATCGTGATCATTGACAATTTCATCCGCGGGACCCGGGAGAACATGAAATCATTCATCAACAACCCCCTTGTTGAATTTTATGAAGCGGATATCCGGGATTCAATAAAATTGGAGCATTGCATTGCGGGATCTGATTATGTGTTTCACATGGCTGCCCTCCGCATCAATGCCTGTGCCGCCAGTCCCCGGGATGGTTTTGATGTAATGCTGAAATCAACGTTTGAGGTTGCCGAGTTGTGCAGGAAGCACAATGTGAAAAAAGTTATTTACAGTTCCAGCGCCTCAGTGTACGGGCTGGCACAGCATTTTCCCACGCCGGAAACAGATAATCCCTACAATAACCAGACATTTTATGGCGCTGCCAAAATGTGGGGTGAGCAATTATTCAGGAGCTATAAATTCATGTATGGCCTGGATTATGTAGCACTGCGTTATTTCAACGCCTATGGTCCCCGCATGGATACAGATGGCAAATACACAGAAGTGATGATAAAGTGGCTGGATTGCATCCGCGATAGCCGCAATCCCCTGATCTATGGCGACGGATCGACGACAATGGATTTTGTTTATGTAAAAGATATCGCGCAAGCAAACATCGCTGCCCTGCAGGCAGATGTCACAGATGAAGCGTTTAATATCGGCAATTGCGAAGAGACCAGCCTGAAAGGATTGTTGGACGTACTGCTGAAAGTAAACGATTCAAACCTTACGCCCGAATTCAGGCAGGAGACATCCTACAATCCCGTGAGCAAGAGGTTGGCGGATATCAGCAAAGCAAAAGAAATGCTTTGTTTTGCACCGACCGTGAGCCTGGAGGAAGGAATGAAGGAATTGACAGACTGGTATTTTTCTAAAGTTAGTGCGACTGCGGTTAATTCGTGAGAGGTGAGTGGTGAGTGGTGAGTAGTGAGTGGTGAGAGATAAGAAGTGAAATGACCACCGCATTCAACATTTAAAATTTAACATTCAAAATAGTAATATGATTCCGATAGCAAAACCCTATTTGACAGCTGATGAGGCGCAGGCTGCTTATGATACTATCCTGACGGGATGGATCACCCAGGGACCGCGAGTGGCAGAGTTTGAAGAAAAGTTTGCCAGGTATACCGGCGCGAAATACGCGGTGGCGGTTTCTAACTGTACAACAGCATTGCATCTGGCTATGATCGTCGCGGGCATTAAGGAAGGCGACGAGGTGATATGTCCTTCTATGAGTTATGTGGCTACGGCCAATTCAATAAAATATGTGGGAGCCAAACCAGTATTTGCAGAAGTAAATCCAAAGACGTACAACCTCGATGTAGTTGACGCCGAACGAAAGATCACTTCAAAAACGAAAGCGATCCTGCTAGTACACCAAATTGGCATGCCTGCTGATATTGATGCTTTTAAACGACTGGCAGATACATATAAACTAAAACTGATCGAAGATGCCGCGTGTGCAGCAGGATCAGCTTACCAAACTAAAAAGATCGGGAGCCATTCCGAGCTTGTTTGTTTCTCCCTGCATCCGCGTAAAGTGATTTCCACCGGCGACGGTGGATTCATCACTACCAACCGTGAAGATTACTATCAAAGAATGAAATTGTTAAGACAACATGGGATGTCGGTGAATGACCGCGTACGTCATGAGTCTTCCAAACTGATCTTTGAAGATCATGTCGAGGTAGGCTACAATTACCGTATGACCGATATCCAGGCTGCCGTTGGGATCAAGCAACTGGAAAAACTGGACTGGATCGTAGCAGAAAGAAGGAAGATAGCCAAACAATACAACGAGGCGTTCGCGGATATTGATTTCATACGATTACCGGTTGAGGAAGAAGGTTATTTCAGCAATTACCAGTCTTACAGTATTTACCTGAAAGAGAATTGCCCCATCAGCCGGAATGATCTTATGCAGAAAATGCTCGATGTGGGAATCTCGACAAGAAGGGGTATCATGACCACTCACCGCGAAACAGCTTATAAAACGGAATATGCCGGGGTTGCCTTGCCTGTTTCTGAGAATGCCTGCGACAGCAGTATCATTCTACCGCTGTATATCCCGATGAATTCAGAAGATATTAAAAAAGTGATCGAAACCTTTAAGGCAACGATCATGGTCCCGGCCGTATAGTTCTGCTTTGTTAAGTCAACCTGCATGACCTCCGGGTCATGCGGGTTTTTTATTGTGGCGGAGTGACGGTAGCATCCTTCTTTCCTGAAAGGTAGCGGTCGACTGCATTGTCCAATAGCTTTTCGAATTGCTTTTTAGTGGCTGATGTATCAAATACCGCAACATATTCGCCAATCTCCTTACCGATCAGGTTTTCTACAGCTCCTGCAAAAGATTTAAATCCTTCCGCATAGCTGGTTGCAGAGTAGCGGTCTGCCAGTTCAAAGAAAAGCCATCCTTCCACTTTCAGAAGTTCTGCTGCCCTTCGTTTTTCTAACCAGATCTGGCCATAATTCGCAATTCCTTCCCAGGCTGCAGCTGCTGCCACAATCGCTCCGAGAAACGTTGCCAGGATGGAAAAAAATGTGTTCTGTGCCGGATATGTTATTGCAAGCGTTGTAAACACAGGCAACGCCACTCCTCCCAGCACCATGGTGGCACGCATTGCAAAATACTTGCGCCGCGCCCTTCTCGATCGCTGGTCCCAATAGACAACCTGTCCAAGCCAACGCGTTTTGATAAACTCGATTTGGTTGGCTGTGAGATCGCTTTTCAGTTTGTCGACTATTGATTCCAACCGGGCCTTATCAACAAGAGGTTCCTGTTTCATGAAATCGGTTGAATGATATTTAGTAATAAGAAAATACCAGGAGTGAATCGGCTTGCAACGATCCGAAGCTACCAAATTTTAGGAAGGAGAGAGGTAAGTTTTTTTTTGATATAGTACTTAAAGCGGCGGTTCTTAATTACCGGAAGGAGCATTTTCGGTAGCGGGAGTGGCCGGTGCTACTGTTTTCTTAAACAGCATCACGTAACCGCAAAGTCCTTTTTTCTTTGTTTTATTGACCTGCACGGGTTTAATCATATGAAACTCGGAGAACTTGGGGATGTATGAGTAAGAAATAATATTACCATCCACATCGCCCCATCTTTTTTGCTGGTAAACCACCTGTTTTTCATCCCAGTCATACATTCTGACCTCATACAGGCGGGATGTATAGTCACCGATAAAAACAAAAAAGTACCAACTGCCTTCAGTGAGAGGAACGATAACCGGCATCTCATATTCACTTTCCATCGTGATCGAAGCTTCTTTCAGCAAGGCGAAACCCTCTTTGCCATACAGGGCCTTCAGGCTATCGGCCTGTTTGGTGATCAGGTCATCCTTGCATGATTGGAGCTTAATGACATCCTGGGAATGAGCGGTAAAATGAGACAACAATACCAGGAATACAAATGGAGACAATTTCTTCATAGGGTTTTCGTATAGAAATGGAGGAATGCCATAAAATTAAATTAGAATCCCGTGGAATTGGAATGGTAACCTGTTAATTTTCCGGGTACGGTGATTTTTCTAAGTAAATGCACGGGACAGTTGGAGCGGTACAGGAGAGAATGATCAAAGTAGAGAAAATATTTGGCTGCTGCAACCTCTTTTTTGAGGAACCGCCAGTTTTCTGAGATTGCCACGAATACACGGAAATTCAAGTAGATATATATTCTATTTGACCTGCCGATAAAAGTAAATAGAATCTGCCTGTTGGATACAGGTGACAGTAAGATCATTGATGCAAACATGCGGTGGCAGGGTAGCGCAGTAATAAATTATATCTGCCACATCTTCAGCTGTCAGTGGCTGAAGGCCGTCATATATTTTTTTTGCCGTTGTGGCGTCACCTTTAAAGCGGACGAGTGAAAATTCTGTTTCCGCCGCCCCTGGATGAATGGCGGTTACCTTAATATTATGACGTAGCAGGTCGATCCGCATCGCCTGGTTAAGAGCATCTACTGCAAATTTGCTGGCACAATACACATTACCTTTTTCATATACCAGTTTGCCCGCCACCGATCCCATATTAATAATATGTCCCTGTTTTCGCTCTGCCATCAGGCGGGATACCGCTTTTGCAACATACATAAAACCCTTTACGTTGGTGTCGATCATCACGTTCCAGTCGTCGAGATCGGCTTCTTCAAAATAATCCCGGCCTAAGGCCAGCCCTGCATTGTTGAACAGTATGTCAATATTCTTCCAATCAGCCGGCAGGTTATCGATGGCCTCGAATACGGATCTTTCGTCGCGTACATCAAAAGGTAAAGTCATGGAAGCGATATTATATTTTTTTTCCAATCCCCGGCAAAGCTCTTCCAGCCTCTCTTCCCTTCTACCATTTAAAATAAGATCATAGCCATTAGCTGCAAATTTTTCGGCAGTGGCTTTGCCAAACCCGGAAGTAGCACCAGTTATGAAAACGATTTTTGCCATGAATTGTCGTTTAAGCGTTCGTTTGTCGATGAGAGCTGCAAGATAAATGAAGTCTTAAACTTTAGGGACATCAGGATCGTTGAAATTTTAAACGCCTGCCAGGAACTCTTCGAGGATTTGATTGCTTTTGCCAGCTTCCTCCATCATCCCCATATGTCCCGATTGATGAAGTATGTGTAGATGGGATACTTGCGGCAGGTGAGATTGTTTTAACTGGTCTGCAGGTGGCACAGCGTTGTCATATTCACCGATCACGAAGAGTATATCTTTTTTAAAATTCTTTAGCACTGAAACCCGGTCAGGGCGGTTGATCATGGCTTCGTAATAGGCGATCGATGCCTCAGCAGAAAAATTACGCAAGCTTTGTATGAAATCTTCGACCATACCAGCGTTTTCTTCTTTTGTTTTGGGTGAAAAAAGATTGGGTGAGGATGTTTTCAGAAATTCAAAAGCGCCATTCTCCCTCATAAATTCAATCCCTTTTCGTCTTGCTGCTTTTTTTTCCTCCGAATCCGGGAAGGCCGATGAATGAAACAGGCCAAACGAATTAATCATTGTCTCATATTTTTCCGCAAAGGCAAGGGTTACATATCCACCCATGCTATGGCCGATCACCGAAATGTTTTCCGATCGGGAACCACTGGCCTCTTTATCAATAAGTGCTTTTATTATTTCAGCCATTCCTTCCATGCTCATATCGGCTATCATTTCTGAACGGCCGCTGCCGGGAAGATCAGGAACGATCAATTTGAACCGGTCTTGTAAAGCATCGACCTGGTTTTGCCATACATCTCCCATTTCTCCAAAACCATGCACCAGCATTACAGGTTTACCCTGGCCGTACAGGCGGTAGAATATTTTTTTGCCAGCTATCGTGATTTCTTTTTCCATTTTTATAAACCCTCCGTCGCCGCGTCGCTGCGAGAAATTTTACGCAAGACGAAAAGAGGACACTGTCCTTGTTAAGCTTGCGGGCGCTTTATTTCTTTTGCCGGGGACTTTTTCTTTATCCATAACCCCAAATTCCATGCAATAAATAAAACGCTGAGAACGATCATCGCGCGGGAAATGATATCACCTTGTTTTACAAATAGGGTCTTTGCGTTGCTGGCCGGCACATTCAGCTTTATTGCCGCTGCCTTGTTCCAGGGTTGGGGATCTATTACACGGCCATACGGATCAATAAAACAACTGATACCGGTATTAGCGCTTCGGACCACCCAGGTGCGGGTTTCAATCGCCCGTAATCTTGCATAATTCATATGTTGCTTATGACCCGGGGTATTTTTCCACCAGCCATCGTTGGTAATGATGCAGATGATATTGGCTCCATTGCGGACATACCGGCTCATGAATTCGCCATAGACACTTTCGTAACAAATAGCCGGGGCGATCTTAAAGCCTGTTTTTGTATCCAGTACCGTTCTTTCTGTTTGCTTGGCATAGCCCGCCGTGGTTCCGCCAAACTTGGCAAATAACTGGTCAATAAATTTGAGAAACCAGGGCAATGTTTCCACACCGGGAACGAGCATCGACTTATGATAAAATGCATGAGCACCTCCGCTGTCGATAACCGCCGAACTATTATAGAATTCAATGTTCATTCCATTGATGTCCCGGGAATATTCCGTTTTGTTATCGAACCGTCTGAAACTTTCGATACCGGTGAACAACGATAAGTGCGGGTGGCGTTTAAGAAAGGCCCACAGGGGATTCAGCAAAGAATTTTCTTTCAGCGCTTCCTCATTAAGCGATGAAGGAGTATATAGAGCTGTTTCCGGCCATACTACTAACGATGTGCTGCTGTCGATTGCCTGTTCACTGAGTGAGATCAACTTTTGCAACTGGCTGTCCAGGGACCCTGCTTCATCAACTTTTTCATACGGGTCGATATTAGGTTGTACGATGACAATATTAGCCTGGACTTCATGCGTTTTCCAATGAATGCCATCAAGCAACGAGATCAATAGAGGGACAATGAGTATAAGAATTCCCAGCAACAAAGGTCTTGGTGTTTTTTCTTCCGGGGGTTTAAACCGGTTTTTTATGTAGGCAAACAGGAAAACATTTACCAGCAGGATCCAGAAGGTACCACCACTGGAGCCTGTGTATTCATACCATTGCACCCAGTGCGGCCGATTGGCGAATGCATTTCCCAGCGTTAGCCAGGGCCAGCTAAGTCCCCAATCCTGTAGATGGATAAATTCGAAACACATCCAGAAAGCGATCAGTGAAAGATAGCCGCTGTTTTCTCCCAGCCTTTTTCGTACGATCTTGAACCCCAACCAGGGAAAGCACATTAAAAAGCTATTGGCGAGAAAGGCCATTAGTGCGCCAATCTCCGAGGCGTTCCATATCCACCAGGTTGTTGCTACATTCCAGGTGAACATTGTAATATAAGTTAACCCAAAGAATTTTCTTTTGCTTGCCACTTTGGATTCGACCCATAAAAGCGGAATCCAGGCTATGAAGATGAGAAACGTGAAAGGTGAAACCGGCCAGGCTGCCCATAATAAAAGACCACTGCAAAAGGCGAATAAAAGGTTCCTAGATCGCTTCAAAATAATGTTTGTGTAAAAATAGGTGTTTGAGCGTTCGGTTCATTAAAAGTTAATCTGTTAAATCGTTTAACCCTTAAACCCTTAAACCTTTAAACCGTGCATCTGTGTATCCGTGGCAATAATATCTGTGTATCTGTGGCATTATCTCCGTGTATCCGTGGCAATAGATTTCCGTGTATCCCTGGCATTTTCTCCCGTGATGGTGGTCTGTAGATTTTCCATAACCATTTCGAAGAAATATTTCTTTATGGAAATTTTTTATTTGTATGTCTCATAAAAAAATATTTAGCCATGGAAGTAAACAAAATCCTTTCTGCAAATATTCTTGACCTGGTGTTTGACAACAGGAACAAAGAATATGGAGCTTACGAGCTCCGGGTCACCTATCCCGAACGGGTAAAAAAATCATTGATCGTCGTTTTTATCATTGTTGCGGCAGCGGTAGGAGGGGCTGCCCTGGCAAGTTCAATTAAACCGAGCAAAGAACGTGTCAGGATCACGCCCGGTGTTATTATTAATCCAATACCTGACGAACCGATCCCGCCGCCCGAAAAGCCAAAACCGCTACCTCCTGCTGAACCGCCCAAAACCATTAGGGTTACCACCCCAGTGATTGTTGATGATAACGAGGCGGAGCCAATGGCGACAGAAGACGATAAAACAGATGCGAAAATTGATGTCGCGACGAACGATAAAGGTCCAACTGATGACCGTCTTGCAACGACGGACGAAATCGGTGATCATAAAGATATCATCGAGGCAAAAACAACAGACCCAGGTCCCCGGGTATTTGTTGAGGTGGATGCAAAATTTATCGGCAACTGGGAAAAATTCCTGACAAAAAATCTCAATCCCGATGTGCCGGTTTCACACGGCGCACCAGCCGGAAGATATACTGTCATCATCCAGTTCGTTGTCGATCTCCAGGGGAATGTCAGTGATATCAAAGCTCTTACCGCTCACGGTTATGGAATGGAGGAAGAAGCGATTCATGCATTGAAGAAAGCAACAAAATGGGAACCGGCCATTCAAAACGGGTATCCTGTAAAAGCTTACCGGAAGCAGCCGATCACATTCGTGGTGGAAGCAGAATAAGTATTAAATTTTATTCGTTTGTTGGGTGCATAGCAACTATGCACCTTTTTATTTTTATTGGCTCCTGGGATACAAACGGTTTATTCTTATTGTTGTAGGATCAAACCGTGTCATCCGTGTATCCGTGGTAACTCTTCACCCTTCAACCTTTCAACCTTTCAACCTTTAAACCGCGTCATCCGTGTATCCGTGGCAATTCTTCAATCCTCCGGCCGGATAAAATAATTTTTGTTGTCGACCTTCAGGGGGTTGTTGTTGAACCAATCGGCAAATTCTTTGAACTTATCGGTATTGGCATCATACCATTTTTGAAATGCATCTTCATCACCTTTCATGAGTAGCCAGTAACTATAAGCTTCGAGATATCCCTTGTCCCGTAATTCTTTTTGAAAACTGAGTAGGATATTCGGGTAATCTTTGTGTCTTTTTTGTTTGAACCACCAATCAATAAATGCAGAACGGGCATTGACGATGTACTCCAGCGTTACCTCCTTATTTTTCTTTTCAACTGAGTTAAGACCCACCCCTACCAGGAAATCCATTCCATACATCATTCGAAAAGGCATCTTGAATTTTTTACCGGCGTCCAGCGAAATCTTGGAGTCGGTGAAATCCACCCGCACAGAAGTATCGGAGATGATGGTGATGGATTGTTTGTACATATCAAAAAGCAACCGGCTCATTTCAGGAGTTCGCTTCGAGTTCCGTTCGATGTTCATAAACATTTCGCCATAAAATATGCTCCAGATGCGGTGATCCGTTTCTGAAAACAGGTTGGCCAGCCGGAAATAGTTGGAAGGATAACCAGGTTCGGCCTTAACTCCTTTTTCCCATTTATTAAGCGCTTCTTCGCGGTTGCCGCCATTGGCTTCGATAATGCCCCATTCCATATATAGTCTCCCTGAATTGGGAAATTTTTCCAAACCGGCTGCATAAGCCGCAATGGCCTTGTCTTTATCGCCATCTTCGTCATGGGCATTTCCCAGCATCTGGTAGCATTGCGCATCCGTTGTTTCATATTTGGTAGACGCTTCAAAAAAACGGATGGCGTTTTTATAGTCTTTCTTTAACTGGTAGGCAAAGCCTGTTTCATAATCATACACATAATTAGTGGGGTCCAGTTTCTTAGCTGAATCGAGCAATAGGATTGCCTGGTCGGAATCGCCCTCATCCATGATCTTAACGGCCTGCTTTGCCAATTGGAAGGCTTCTTCTTTTTTATTGGAGGACTGAGCAGATGAAGCAATGCTTACTAATAAAAAAATAACAGGCAGGGTTGATCTCATACAAAGAGTTTTCAGGAAGATGCAGCACATGTGAAATTACATATCACATACGGCTGTAATTCGGTGCTTCTTTCGTGATCTCGATATCATGTGCATGACTTTCACGCATGCCGGCATTGGTAATTTTTACAAAGGACGCGTTCTTCAGCTCATCGATGTCTTTGGCGCCACAATAACCCATACCTGCACGTAAACCACCCGTGTATTGGTAAACCACTTCTCTTAAAGTTCCCTTGTAAGCAACGCGGCCTTCTATGCCTTCCGGAACATATTTTTTTACGTCATCTTCCACATCCTGGAAATAACGATCACTGCTACCAGTAGCCATCGCACCGAGCGAACCCATACCACGGTATTCTTTGAACTTTCTTCCTTCATAAATGATAGTTTCCCCCGGACTTTCTTCCGTACCTGCAAAGATGCTTCCCATCATTACACAACTGGCCCCGGCTGCCAGCGCTTTTACCATATCACCTGTATAACGGATACCGCCGTCTGCGATCAATGGGATATTCTTTGCTTTTAAAACAGAATGAGCTTCCATGATGGCCGTGAGTTGTGGTACACCAGCGCCTGCTACAATTCTTGTTGTACAGATCGATCCTGGACCAATACCCACTTTTACTGCATCCGCACCGGCATCCGCCAATGCTTTCGCCCCCGCTGCTGTGCCTACGTTGCCTGCAATCACACTTAGTTTCTTAAAATTCTTTTTCACTTCTTTCAATGCGTTGATCACTCCCTTGCTATGCCCATGTGCACTGTCCAATGCGATCACATCAACACCAACATTCTGCAAAGCGGCTACGCGGTCCAGCAAGTCCCGGGTAATACCAACACCTGCGCCGACCAGCAATCGTCCAAATTCATCTTTTACGGCATTGGGATAGCTTCTTAACTTCAGAATATCGCTATAAGTAAAAAGTCCGGTCAACTTTCCCTGTTTATTGATGATGGGAAGTTTTTCAACCTTTGTTTTCTTGAATAATTGTTCGGCCATCTTTAAGTCAGTTCCTTCGGGTGCTGTATAAAGGTTTTCTTTGGTCATCACCTCGCTCACCTTCCGGTTGCTGTCCACTTCAAATCGTAAGTCGCGGTTGGTAAGAATACCAACAAGAAGCCCTCGTTTATCGATAATCGGAATGCCACCGATCTTGTTTTCCCTCATGATGCGTAGTGCATCACCGATAGTGGCATCGGCCATCAGTGTTACCGGGTCGATGATCAGTCCGCTTTCGCTTCGCTTTACTTTTCGCACCTGGTCAGATTGTTTTTCGATCGACATGTTTTTATGCAGGATGCCCAATCCACCTTCACGGGCCAGCGCTATGGCCAATGCAGCCTCGGTAACGGTGTCCATCGCTGCCGAAAGAAGCGGCACATTTAATTTAATGTCTTTGGTGAGAAAACTGGATATATCCACATCACGGGGTAGCACCTGGCTATAACCGGGCATCAGCAGTACATCATCGAAAGTGAGACCATCACCGAAAAATTTGTCGCCCTGGGCAGGCTTACGGCGATTTGAAGTGGAATTTTTCCTGGAAGAGGAGATATTTCTTGTTGCCATGTGCAAAGATAGGGAAATGGTGGGAGTCCGGAGATGCTAGATGCTGGATACTGGATCCTGGATGCCGTCACTACGAGGAGCGCAGCGACGAAGTAACTAGATGCTGCACATTAAAAAGTGTCTGTGCGAACGTATGTGAAGCAATAGGATGCTTCCCACCCGCCCTCTCTTTTTGGACAGGGAGTTGGAGGGTGAGGTCCTCAGCGGATCAGCGTTGTCGTGCCCTTTTGAAACACTTTTTGATGTGTATCACGATGAGTGTATCGCAGATACCAAACAAACACTCCAGGCGCCTGGGGGATGCTGCCAACCTTTCCATTCCATTTTTCCCGCCAGTCCGTTGTGGCAAAGACCAACTGGCCCCAGCGGTTATAAACCTTGAAATCAAGATTCTCCGCCTTGATGGCATTATTGGGATAGAGATAATCATTTAGGCCATCATTATTCGGAGTAAAAGCGGATGGCACGGCGATAAAACAATTATTAAATACCCGCAGCTTTTTACTGATACTGTCGCTGCAACCCAGGGTATTGTTGGTCACCTGGAGTTTTATGATATAATAGGTCTCGATATTGGTCTGAGGGAAAAACTGTGGCGCGGGTTTCTGGACGTTACTTGTATTAATGTTCCCAAATGTCCATTTCCAGGTATCGATCAAACCTTTGCTGGAGTCGGTAACGATGCAAGGATCCTCGGGGCAGATCACTTCGGGCATTTCAAACGCGGCTATTACTTCGTTATTCATTACCAGTGTTGTGCTGGATGTATCCCGGCAAACACCATTGCTCACTATCAGCTGGATCGTGTTGGTACTCGAGGCCGGGAAAACC
>DASSFT010000688.1:0-4136 GCA_035694045.1 Chitinophagaceae bacterium | reverse complement strand
TTTTCAGTTGATGTTTGCGACCTTCGAAATAATCGCATTGCTTTCAAAATGCAACAAAAAGACGCGACCTGGAAAATTGTGCAGACGCCGCTGCCAGAATGGGTTATCAAAAACGAACGTATTCTGAATGACCTGATCGAGGAAGAGCTGAAAAATGCTTCCTGACGCGCTGGCATAGATTATTTTCCCCATTTATTTATTGAAAGCAGGTACAATAGAATCTGCTTTTTGTTTTTATTCATCTCTTTTGGCCTCATTTTCAAAGGCTTTAATTTCTATAAATATTCCTGTCTTTCTGGCTGAATGGAAAACTGGCACAGGTTTTACACCTTATAGTAAACTCATTTTATGATCAACAAATCAAATTATCAGGAAATAGGAAATGGTGTTAAACCATACATTTTTGCTGATGAGGTGACTAAGCGAAAAATCAGGCGTCATCTCCGGGACATCAATGATGTTATTACCGAAAAAGATATAAAGAATGCAAAGGTTCCCGGTGTCGATGAAACCACTCCACCAGCTCAACCTGATCGGGACGACAAAAAACAGCAAAAGAATAAGGTTGATGATATACCAGGTAACCCCGTTACTCCCTGGGATATATTGGATGAATAGAACAGGGATCGCGTCGCCATCTCGCCATCTCTGCTTATCTTTTACCCAAATCAACGATGAATAAGAGAATCCAGGCAACTATTAAAAAAAACCTGGCGAGTCTTGCCCTGCTCTCCGTGGAGCTGGTAATTGTACTCATCCTTTTTATCTGTGCGCTCATAATCTTTACCGTTATTGCTTATGGCGTTTTCAAATTGCAATACCAGCAGTTTGATTTTATCGTGTTCGATAGGGTTGCTCATCTTGTCACACCCGGCACGACAAGCTTTATCCGCGTTATCACTTTCTTCGGCAATCATATGTTCCTGATTCCGGCCAACCTGTTGCTGGTAGTTTATTTTCTATTTATTAAGAAACACCGGTGGTACTCTATCAAAGTGCCAGTGGTAGCAATCGGTGGCGTTTTACTAATGGCCTTATTAAAGGCATGGTTCAACAGGCCGAGACCCCTGATCCCTTTGCTGGAGCCGGTCAAAGGGCTGAGCTTCCCCAGCGGTCATGCCATGATGAGCGTTTCATTCTATGGCTTACTCATTGTTCTGGTATGGGAAAATATCAGAAACAACACCGTGAAATGGCTCCTAACAATTTTCCTGGTCTTATTTATTTTATTGATTGGCTTTAGCCGTATCTACCTGCGCCTTCATTATTTCAGTGATGTCATTGCAGGCTTTGCCGCGGGAATCATGTGGCTTACCGTTTCACTTTGGACCGTCCGCCGCTTTGAACGCTACAGCAGAAGGAAAATTGATCCCATCATGCAGGAAGAGATCGCAAAGGCATAGGATTCACTATTTTTTTTACTGTTTAATTAAAGTCTTGGCCTCTTTGATAAGGCAATCCCCCTTTGTCATGATGGCCTGTTGCTGGTCCTCGGAAAGAGTTATATTAGTCTGCGACTTATTGGTCCCGGTAATCTGCAACGTGATGATCTTTTGGGTAATAAGGCGCTGCAGGAGGGTCGGGGTTGTCGCCATATTCTTGAATGTAATGTGAAAAATACCATCGCAATTGACCGGGCCGCCATTCCTGTAGTTGCCTTTTTGCTTCTTGCCGTCATAGATAACTGTCACAGCTGACCCGTCTCCAAAACATTTTTCCTTTCCATCCAGCGAAAAGAAAAAATCAATTTCCGTTGAGGTAGCATTGATAGCCAGCGAGGCACCATCAAGCTGGATAAAACCAGTCGACAACTGGATTTCCTTGGTATAGGGGTCGGTTGTTTTTTTCAATTTGCAATCCTGTGCCTTCAACGACAGGGGAAACAGGAATAAAAAAATCCAATAAGGTCTCATATTCGAAATATTAGGCACTAAAATAATACTTGTGCTATTCAAACCGAAATTGCCCTTGTTAAATTCAGTCATAAGAGTCTGAACCGCCCAAACCAGGCCGATCGCCGTGCGAAGATCATCGTTCCAGCCTCTCCGCGGGCTCCTCTTATGCCTTGATCGCTTTTGTGAAAAACTTTTTTGCTTTCATTAATGAATGTTAGCATAAAAATTGATGGTTGATTGTTTTTAATACTGAACCCATGCAAATAAACTTCACTAAGGCCATTCATTTTACCCGCCTAATCAAAGCCGGTGGCCGTCTCCGTGAATTCAATTTCAGAAAATTAAGGGGAGTAGAACAGGAAACCTTCACTGTGGATACAGTGGATGACCGCGGCAACCGTATCCTTTTGCGGATGCAAAAAGATGACGGCACCAATCACTGGACCATCCTCAAACAGATCCTTCCCGCCTGGATCCCTGAAAATGAAGAGAAACTCGCAGAGGCAATAGAGGATGAACTTCAGAAATACTGAGGTCCTTGTCATCTCCGGCTGATTTATCTTGCAGGCTCAAAAAGCCTGTTTTATGCGATATTTCCTGATCCTCGTCTGTCCGTCGATGCTATTAATTGCCTGCTCCGGATCAAAACGCAGTTCTAGCTCTCCCACCCCATCTTACAATATTGTGACCGACGGGAAACTATGGTCATCCTTATTCGAGCAAAAAGCGGCCGAATACCAGGCTCTTTGTCTCCAGGCCTATAATATTGCCCGGCTACGGCTTGATGACGCATTGCAACAACCTTCTTCAAAACCCAAAGCGATTATTACTGATATTGACGAAACCTTCCTGGACAATAGCCCATTTTCCGTTCACCAGGCCTTGCAAGGCAAGGATTATGAGTCAGCTGGCTGGGCCGAATGGACGGCAAAGGCAATGGCGGATACACTGACCGGCGCGCTCTCCTTCTTTAATTATGCAGCCTCCCGGAATGTTGAGATTTTTTATATCTCCAACCGCCGGGAAACGGAAAGAGAAGGAACCCTGCAAAATCTCAGGCATTTTCATTTTCCGCTTGCCGATGAACAGCATTTGATTCTACGAAAAGATGTCTCAAGTAAAGAACCACGGAGACAACAGGTAGCCGCGACACACGAGATCGTGTTACTCCTCGGCGACAATCTTGCCGATTTTAGTGCTTTTTTTGATGGCCCAAAAACAACCTCAGAAAGAGCTGCGAATGTACAGCGTCTGGCTTTGGAGTTCGGGAAACGATTTATCGTCCTTCCCAATGCGAACTATGGCGGTTGGGAAGATGCTGTCTATGGCAATAATTTTAGCCTTTCCCCCCAACAGAAAGACTCTGCTATAAAGAGCATCCTCAAAACATATTGAGGTGAAATACTAAAAAAGCAACCCAGCTACGGGTTAATTGGCAACTCTTGCCATATGCTATTTTTTATCTGGCCGGAAAACAAAATCTTTGCGGGTTGCTGGCTATCTAGCATCTAGCATCTAGCATCTAGCATCTAGCATCCAGCATCCAGTATCCCGCATCAACCAACATGGTATATGGTACAAGCCTATAATTTTTTAGCATCCTGGCAGTTGTTTCCCGAAAAAGGAATTTATGAATATGGTGAGCGGCCGAAGAGCGGTATTTACAAAATTGAATCTACTGAAGGCAGAAAAGAACTGATCATTTCGCATAACTGGGTAACCCTGGAGAATCATGCTTTTGCATCACAATACAGGTTGATCGCCGATGGCGGATTGAATGAATTCTCCGATCACCAGCTGGCTGACCATACGCAAACCGTTTTTATCGATAGCATCAGTTTTGAAATTCATTTCTATAAAAAAGGAGAATCAGTACTGCATATTGTCCACGAGATCATGCCCAACGGTTATCTCAAGATCACCCAGCAGGGCAACAAAGAGAATGGGGCAGCTTATACCAATACTGAAATATTTCATAAACAGCTCAGCGTATTGCCTTACTCGGCTTCAGTATCCGGCGCCCTCATTAAGCCCAACGAAGAAGGATTGATAAAACATAAGGCTCTCCTGGCCATGGAAGAACAAACCAATATGCAGCTTGGCCAGATAAGAAAGCAGATCGAGTTGCTGGCTTTGCAGGCGCAGGAGATACAAAAAAGGAAAGATCTTTCATTAATGATCTACGGTGCAAAGCTTTCCTTCAAACCCAATATTGGCCAGACCTATTATTTGTATGAAAAA
>DASSFT010000687.1:0-4132 GCA_035694045.1 Chitinophagaceae bacterium | reverse complement strand
CTTCAATGGCACACTATAAGAAACAGAAACGGTTCTCAACCTAATAAATGACGCGTCGCCTACGATCAAATCACTTGACTTCATATTTGCGTTCGAAACACCGGCAGGCGTACTAAAACTTTGAGTGAACTTTTGAAATGGTGCGGGATCTCCCTGCTTTTGCCATCTATTTAACAAATCCGGGATCTGGTTTGAGTTCAATCTCCCAGGCAGTCCAAAGGATGAGAAATAGTTAAGAGCATTCTTATTTACAAACTGCAAAAGGAAATCAAGTTGGATATTTTTATAGCTAATCTTATTTGTCAATCCGCCGAAGAATTTCTGCTGAATCGGAACAAATTGCTGGTAATCGCCTGGGTTAGTAACAACGCCATCACCATTAAAATCCTGAAAAGTAAAGATCCCGGTATTGGCGTCTATTCCGGTATAATGCAACAAACGCCTTACAGTTAATGGCATGCCAAGTACGTAAGTTTTGGAATAAGTAGACGAAGCGAAATCCTTGAATGATATTAATTTGTTTTTGGGAAACGTTATATTAAAATCCGTTTCCCATTTGAAAGTCTTGTTCGAAATCGGGGCTGCACGCAAAATTAATTCCAAACCTGAGTTTTGTATGACAGCAGGTAGATTAGCCTGAATGGTTGCAAAGCCAGTAGTTGCTGGAAGAGAATAACCTACTAACTGGTTAGCGGTCCTGTTTCGGAAATAGCTGCCGCTCATAAATATCCGGTCGTTCAAAAAACCAAGATCAATTCCAAATTCAAGTTTTTTAACTTCTTCCCATCCAAAATATGGGTTCGTTAAGCTTGTGGGATTCAGGCCTGTCAGACCCTGGTAGCTTAATGAATTACCCGAATAGGTACTTAAATACTGGTAGTCTGTTATTTGATCATTTCCGGTTATACCATAACTGCCCCTAATTTTCCCAAAACTTAGAAAGGATAGAGTCCTTTGAATGAATTTCTCGTTGGTAAAAATGTAGCCTGCCCCGATAGCCCCGAAGTTACCAAACCGCGTTGCGGTCCCAAACCTGCTGCTACCCTCTCTACTGCCGGTAAGGTTTAATAAAATCTTTTGAGTAAAGTCATATCCTATTCTTCCATAGAATTTATTCAGATGATACTCGGTGTTCGCTACTCTATTAATTGTTTTAGTAGAGGCTAATGAAATATTGTTTAACAATGCATCGCTTGTGAAACCGGTACCAGCAATTACTGTGGTATTTGTCTTATTCTCCTGGAATGTCGTACCGAATAAAAACTGGATATTGTGTTTACCCCGCCTAAGACCATATTCTATTTGAGGCTCAACAATCCAGGATTTTGTATTTGTATTGCCCCAGGTTGCCGACCGCGAATCATTGGTTGCGAATGCAGGATTGGCAGCAGTGATTGGAGACAGGTTGATGACAGTAAGTCGTATGTCATTGTATCCTAATAGCGACCTGATTTGCAGCCCCTTGATGACCTGATAGCTTAGATTCAAGCTACTAATTAAATTATTTGTGGTTGCATCTGATGTTACGTACGTATAAAACAATGGGTTTATCCAGGTCCCGTTCTGCCAATTCAAATTGCCATTTGGCAAATACAGCTCAGGAGCATTGGGTGCAAGGAAAATAATTTGACTTGCAACATCTCCGGAAGGCATAAAATTTCTGTTGGCAGAATATTCGGATTGAAATGACACTTTCAATTTCTTATTTGACGAAGAATGGGTAGCATTAATATGAACGGAAGCATTTTGATCGTAAAAATCGCCGGGGTATACAGTTGTTTGTTTCATGTACCCTCCAGAAATAAAAAACTGATTATTTTCATCGCCACCGGAAAGACTTCCCTGGATATTAGTAATATTTGCAGTTCCACCTATCAGTGCTTTTTTCCAGTCAGTGTACCTGGTAGTATCCCACGCTAATAAATCGGGTGCATTGCTCACAGTTGGTATCACTCCATCGTTTTTGAAGGCTTCCCTTCTCATCTGTAAATACTCCTGCGTATTCATAAGCTTAGGGAAGCGAGTGACGTTTCCATTTCCTCTATAAAAATTAACATCGCAGATAGTTTTCCCTGCCTTTCCTTTCCTGGTGGTAATCAAAATGACGCCATTTGCGCCCCGAGATCCATAAATTGCGGTGGCGTCAGCATCTTTTAATACCTGAATATTTTCTATGTCCGCGGTGTTCAAAGAATTAAAAGGACTCAAGTTAGCTGCGGCACCATAAATGCTTATAGCATTCGAAAGCGAAGTAGATTGTATCGGCATTCCATCCACAATAACAAGGGGATTATTGCCGCTTGCAATGTTATTTGTACCTCTGACCTGCAGTCGAAAGATATTTCCACCCGGCACACCATTTTGTTGTTGTATATAAACTCCTGGGACAAGACCTTGCAATGCTTTTATGGGATCAGAAATCGGCTGCTTTTGAATATCAGCTCCCTTCACTACTGAAACATTACCTGTATTTTCCCGTTGCCTTACATTATAATACCCTTTGTTAATAATAACTTCTTCCATCTCCCCCACTTTCACCCTCACGTACAAGATTCCCAAGTCTGTCCGTCCATTAACAGGAATCTCAACCGTTTCTATATTGCTTGCTGTGATTGCCAGGGTTGCATTTTCTTGTACTCCTTTCAATACAAAAAATCCCTGATCGTCGGAACTAGTGGCATTTTTCGTCCCCTTCACCGAAACTGTAGCAATTACTGGTTCACGGTTTTCATTCACTATTCGGGCTCTTACATCAATGAGTGGTGAATGGTCACTCGTGACTGGTAAGTCGCCGCTGTTCTCAATGACTGGTTTCTGAATTATCGTGATTGTCTTGTTTACAATCGTCCAACTCAGTGGCTGATCCTTAAAGCACTCCTGCAAGACCACCTCCACTGTTCCATTTTTTATATCAATGGTTACGGGCTTTGCCTGATGCAGTAGTTTGGCATCATAAAAGAATACATAATCTGTTTGCTTTTCAATGGCGGCAAATACTTTTTTGAGCTCTACGTTCTTGCCGGAGAAGCTGATGCTTTGAGAGTGGCCCCGGGCAGATACCTGGAGCGCTACGACGGTGAGAAGGATGACCGACAATTTCATAGCCTTCGATAGTTGCGGAGTAAACAGCCGACGCTTACACCTAGTCAATAAAATCATAACTTTGCATTTAATCCGCCGAAGCTTAAGCTCAGGCGGAGAGTTTGGGTTAAACGATAAAAGATACTTTGCGGTATAACTTATTTGGGTAACCCGAACAGCCGCCGTTCCGACTCGTACTCGGAACGGTTTTTTTTAGCCTCACCCTAAATTCGTTAAAATAGGTTGAGTCCTAAATTCGCCCTCTCCGATTGCTTCGTTCCTCACAATGACGAGAGAGGTCGTTTGGATACCAAGAGCTTTATTTCAGTACGATCAACTTCTTCCCATCGATCCTGAAATGCACATTATTCTTCTCTAATATTTTTAATATCTCAGACAAATTCAGCTCCTTTTGCATCTTGCCACCGAACTGCCGGGTTGGTACATCCCCTTCATAAACTATTTCAACATCATACCACCTGGCCACCTGGCGAAGCACTGTTTGCAGATCAGCTTCGTTAAATTGAAAACGTCCATTCTTCCACGCCATCACTTGCTCCATATCCACGTCATTCTTAACCGTAAGTTCACCATTATTCATTGCTATTCCCTGTTCACCTGGTTTGATGAGTTGTGAGTGGTGAGTGGTGAGTTCGGAGACCTTTACACTACCTTCTAACAATGTCACCTTTATATCGGCTTCATCATCGTAAGCATTTACATTAAAATGAGTTCCCAATACAGTCACTGATATTAATCCCTTGCTCACTACAAACGGCCTTCCTGGATCGTGCGTCACTTCAAAGTAGGCCTCCCCGGTTATCTCAACTTTTCTATCCTTGCCGATAAACGTAACAGGATATTTAACCGACGAGCCCGCATTCAACCAAACTTTCGAACCGTCACTCAGGGTCATATCAATCACTTTACTTCCCCTCGGGTTTGTGAGCGTGTTGTATGTGAGTGGTGAGTCGTGAGCGGTGAGTCGTGAGTCGTCGTAGACAATTTCGCAATCCGCTTTCTTGATGAGATTGACGTTATTCTCAGTTGC
>DASSFT010000686.1:0-3224 GCA_035694045.1 Chitinophagaceae bacterium | reverse complement strand
AAATTATTACATCGAGTCAGTTGATGATGTGGTAGAACGGATCAATAAATGCCTTAAATATGTGCCAGCCGGGAAATTATCGGTGGCACCGGATTGTGGGCTAAGCCAGACAGCACGATGGGCATCGAGACAGAAATTGGTTAATATGGTGAAGGGAGCTAAAAAAGTAAGAGAAAATTTATAAAGAACACGAAAAAAAGAACCAAGAACCAAATAGCAAGAACCAAAAAAGCACCAAAGAATAAATATAAAAAAACAAACCTTACACATAGGATATTTTGAATTTAAGATTTAAGGCTTGTAATTTATTTGGTTCTTGTTTCTTGGCTTCTTGGAAATTATTAAAATTATGGAAGTAAAAGTATATAAAGACCACGAAGAGTTATCGGCAGCGGCAGCAGCCATGATCATTGATTGTATAAAATCAAAACCGGAGGCATTGCTTTGTTTTGCTACCGGGGACACTCCCAGGCTGGCCTATCAAAAGGTGGCTGAAACTGCTATTAGGGATAAAATAGATTTCAGCGGTTGCTTTTTTATTGGCCTTGATGAGTGGATGGGGATACCACCAACCAATACGGGAAGCTGTCACTGGTTTTTGCATGAATATCTTTTTAAACCCATGGGCATTGAACCTTCGCAAATACATCTATTCGATGCCCTCGTCACCAACGAAGAGGAGGAATGCAGGAAAATGAATAAACTGATCGCCGTCAATGGAATTGACCTGATGGTGGTTGGAGTGGGTATGAATGGACACATCGGTTTCAATGAACCGGGGACAAATATCAATTCGTTGGCCCATATAGCGGCATTGGATGAAATAACCAGGACCATTGGACGAAAGTATTTCAAGGACGAAGTAACGATCGGGAAGGGCATCACCGTTGGGTTGAAACAGGTGATGGAGTCTGGTAAACTGTTGATGATGGCCAATGGCAACAAGAAGGCGCCTGTCATAAAAAGAACTCTGGAACAAGCCGTAGGACTGGATTTTCCCGCCACATTTATTCGCCAGCATAAAAACGGTTTCCTGATGATAGATAACGAGGCCGCCTCAGAATTAAAAACGGTTTAGGGATGACAGCAGAACTGATCAAAGCAACGAAAAAAGACCAGGAACTGGTACGCGAAATGGATAACCTTGCCAACGATGAAAAGCATTTTCATTTGTGGTGGCTGGGACAAAGCGGGTTTTTGTTGCAATGGAAGGGGAAAAGAGTTTTGATCGATCCTTACCTCTCTGATTCGCTCACAAAAAAATACGCAGCTACTGATAAACCACATTCCCGGATGAGTGAACGGGTGATCGATCCCGCTTTGTTAAATGATATCATCATCGTTTCTTCCAGTCACAATCATACCGATCACCTGGACGCGGAAACCCTGGTCCCGGTTTTGAAAAATAATCCGGATGTAAAATTTATCATACCTGAAGCCAACCGGGATTTTGTTGCCGAGAGACTGCAATGTCCTATAGATTTCCCCGTCGGTTTGAATGATCGACGGTCTGTGACCATCGACGAATTTAGTTTTTATGGCATACCGGCAAGACATAATGAAATAGAAAGAGATGAGCGGGGTAATTGCCGTTTTATGGGTTATGTGATCGGTTTTGGGAAAAATAAAATATACCATAGCGGCGATACGCTTTGGTTTGATGAAATGGTCGAACTATTGAAACCTTTTGAAGTAGATGTGGCAATACTACCGGTCAACGGAAATGACCCGGCAAGAAAAGTGGCCGGCAATTTAAACGCCAAAGAAGCGGCTGAACTGGGAAAAGCAATCGGGGCCAAATGCGTGATACCCTGCCATTATGATATGTTCACTTTCAATACAGCTGACGTGAATGATTTTGTTGCGGAGGCAGAAAAGATAAACCAGCCTTTTAAAGTTTTAAGGGGAGGTGAGAGGTTTACGAAGTAATTTAATAACTATGAATAGATTCCTATCGTCACAACCATTGTGGCAGGACTTCGGGCTTGCCCTCGTCAGGGTCATTGTTGGCGCTTTTCTTATATATCATGGCAGGGAAATATTTGACACGGCAGCCATGAACAAGTACCTCGAGTGGGATATGTTCAAAAACTCATCTGGAAAAACAATGGTTTATGCAGGCAAAGCTTCGGAGTTTATATCAGGGATCCTGCTTGTGCTCGGTTTATTCACTCGCTTAGCTGCGCTTCTGGTGATCGGGACCCTGGGTTATATCAGTTTCTTTGTCGGCAATGGAAATATCTGGATGGATGATCAGCATCCATTTTTATTTGTCTTGTTTGGCGTGGTATTTCTTTTTGTAGGAGGAGGTAAACTGAGTTTAGACAATTTAATTTTTAAAAAATAATTGGTTATGCCTGACGACAGCTCGCATGTTAATATTAATACCACCGGGAAAGACGCCAACAGATACCAGGCGATTGTTATAGGTAGCGGGATAAGCGGCGGATGGGCTGCCAAAGAGCTATGTGAAAAAGGATTGAAGACGTTGGTGCTGGAGCGCGGTAGGAATATCGAACATATCAAGGATTACCCGACGATGAACATGGCACCCTGGGAATTCAAAAACCGCGGTTACGTGACAAAAAAAATACTCGAAGAAAACCCATTAATATCCAAGGCTGCCGGGTACGACGACACCACGAAGCATTTTTTTGTAAAAGACAAGGACCACCCTTACATACAGGAAAAACCATTCGACTGGATAAGAGGGTACCAGGTCGGCGGCAAATCATTGATCTGGGGAAGGGCTTGTGCAAGATGGAGTGATATGGATTTTGCAATGCCTGCACGGGATGGGTATGGAATAGATTGGCCGATTCGTTACAAAGACATTGCACCCTGGTACAGTCATGTCGAACGGTTCATTGGAGTTTGCGGAGTCAGGGAGAACATCGAAACGATGCCCGATGGCGAATTCCTGGAAGGTTACGAGCTGAACTGTGTTGAGCAGCATATCAAAGATGTGATCTGGGATAAGTTCAAGAGATATTATGCATCCGGGAGATGGGCCCAGGTAACCGATCCAAACGAGATTCAAAAAAAACAGGGCCGTTATTGTCTTAACCGGAATCTTTGCATGAGAGGTTGTCCTTTTGGCGGGTATTTCAGTTCGGTCACTTCAACGTTGCCCTGGGCAAAAGCTACCGGGAATTTGACCGTACAACCTTTTTCGGTAGTTCATTCGGTGATCTATGATGAACAGAAAGGAAAAGCCACCGGTG
>DASSFT010000685.1:0-3972 GCA_035694045.1 Chitinophagaceae bacterium | reverse complement strand
CCGCTTTACAGGATACCAGATATCGGATACCGGATGCTGGATTCTATATAGGTGACAACTACGGAGAACATCTAGCATCCAGCATCTAGCATCCAGCATCTACCATCCTTTCAACTACCCTGGTTTTTTTTATACAACCGGTAAGAATATACCGTGGGAATCACTGTAAGTATAATTATCACTGCAAGTGTACATACCAGGACGATATTGTCCGGCAACAAGAAACCCGTCACTGCAATCAAAAGTCCTCCCGCGAACCAGAGTTTGCCAGCGAGCATGTGTGTCAATCTCCAGTTCTCTTCATTTTCCAGTGTCCAGGGCAACCGTATTCCGGCAAAATAGTTCGGCCTGATGTTGTACAGGTAATTACCCACAACTGTAAAAAGAAGACCAAGGAAGACGACGATGATCTTTGAATTGAATTTTGTGCCGGGGTTTGAGCTGCTGTAAATAACAAAACAGGTAATAGCTGAAACAAAAATACTGACTGCTACTGCCAGCTTTCGCATTCGCGACAGGTTTTCTTCCCTGTATTTCTTTTTGGGATCGATGCGATGAATATTGACCAGTAAAAAATATACCCCGATATTGACGAGCAACATTACCGCAAGTACCAACAGCAATTCCGTTTTGCTTCCAAAGCGGATCGGCTCGCCCGATAAATTATATTTAAGCGCCACCCGTTCCGGCACCTTGTCCCACACCGCGGCCAGGTAAACGGCGGGAGCTGCCCAAATCAGCCATATAACGGTTTTAATAAGCTTGTTCATATCATTTCTTTTTTGATTTGAATTGTAAAAACCATTTCATGATCTCATCAACGACGGTTGTGTTCAACGAATAGTAAACATATTGCCCGTCCTTTTCGGAGGTGACCAGTTTGGCCTGTTTCAGAAGGTCCAGATGATGCGATATACTGGGAAAGGATATCCGGAATTTCTCCGCTATCTCCCCGGCCGTAAGGTCCTTTTCCTGCAGCATTTCCAGTATCTGGCGCCGCGTGGGATCATTTAGTGCTTTAAATACTATGTTCATTTACGCAATTGACTCATTGTATATTTAGACAAATATCTAAATATTAAAAGACTTTCACAAATGCTTTTTTACAAACCAGGCTTTTCAATTACAGGCGGTTATAGGTAAGGGATGTACGGTTAATGGGTGTTCGTACCTACCGGTCGGGTTTAACAGAGGCACCCATTGGTCATAATGTGGTTGCAAAGGGGTGTAACCTTAGATACTTTTACAGCGTCATACGTACCAGATGAATTTTTTTAAAACAAAATCAAAATCATTAAATAATTAAATCATGAAAAGAATTATCATCACACTGGCAATCGCACTGGGCACATTAAGCTCATTTGCTGCCGGGGAAGAAACAGTCACATCTAAAGTTTTAAACGCTTTTGAAAAGGATTTCGTAGGAGCCAAGGAAACAGCCTGGACAACCAGCCGCGATTATTACAAAGCAGCCTTCGTATTCAATGGCCAGCATGTTAGCGCCTTTTATAGTGTAGATGGAGAGATGATCGCCATGACAAGGTTCATCAGTTCTCTTGACCTGCCGCTCAGCTTGCAGACCAACCTGAAAAAGGAATACGGCAACTACTGGATCTCTGACCTGTTTGAATTATCAAATAGTGAAGGAACCAACTATTACATCACGTTGGAGAATGCAGACACAAAAGTTGTGTTGAAATCAGGTGGCAGCGAAAGCTGGAACGTTTACAGGAAGAGTACAAAAATATAATCGGTACATAAGCATAAGCAGTTAGTTTTGGTGTGTGGTAAAACAAACCCCGTTTCCTTTCTCATAGGAACGGGGTTTTCTGTTTGCGTTAATGAATGTTAGCAATTGTTATAATCTTTAACACGCCTGCCCATCAATCACAATCTATTTGTGATGCCCTGTAACCTGTGCTACTTTTATTACGTCAAATGAATAACATCAATTAGTAATTATTAAACCTCTTATTATGAAAAATTTTATTGTAGCAACAGCAACTGTCTTAGCAACAGCATTGTCACCAGTATTCGCCAACGGGTCAAACGATAATCCACAGGCAGCAAAAAAAGTATTCGCCAAAGAGTTTGTAGGCGCACAAAATATAAAGTGGTCAGAACTGCATGACGGGTACCAGAAAGTAACATTTGTATTAAATGGAACAGCTGCCGAGACCTACTTTGATGCTGAAGGAGAATTGCTGGGTACCATTCGCAATCTTTTATATAACCAGTTACCGCTGGCAGTAATGCAAAAAGTCAACAATAAGTTTAACGAAGGTGTCATACTGGTAGTAAATGAGATTACGAATCCGGATGGAACCACTTACCAAGTGACCCTTGAACAAAAAAACAGGAAATACAATGTGCGGTTGAATAGCCTGGGTGAGGTGATCGGCGTGCAAAAGGAGAAAATAAAGAAGTAAACCAGGTTGGAAGCAGTATAATAAGTCCCGCCCCCCGGCGGGACTTTCTTTTTTTAAAGCCGTAAATTTGCCGCTCTTAATCCGCATTGTCCCCGCTGCGGCGGGTCTGAAGGCGACCTTAAACTTAAATACAATGAAAAAAGGACCCGTTTCACAATTTATCGAACACCATTACCGCCATTTCAATGCAGCAGCTTTAATGGATGCTGCCAAAGGTTATGAGAAACATTTGCTGGAAGGCGGTAAAATGATGGTGACGTTAGCCGGCGCCATGAGTACCGGCGAGTTGGGAATTTCGCTGGCCGAAATGATCAGGCAGGGCAAAGTGGATATAATCAGTTGCACGGGTGCCAATCTTGAAGAAGATGTAATGAACCTCGTTGCACATTCACATTACAAAAGAGTCCCCAATTACAGGGACCTGACCCCACAGGAAGAATGGGAGTTGCTGGAAAATCATTACAACCGCGTAACAGACACCTGTATACCGGAAGAAGAAGCATTTCGCCGCCTGCAAAAACACCTGGTAAAACAGTGGAAGGATGCCGAGGCAAAAGGCGAACGTTATTTTCCGCATGAGTTTTTGTACAAGACGATCCTAAGTGGTGATCTCAAACAGTATTATGAAATAGATCCGAAAGACAGTTGGCTCATAGCAGCGGCGGAGAAAAACCTCCCGATAGTTGTACCCGGCTGGGAAGACAGCACTACCGGAAATATTTTCGCCAGCTATGTGATCAAAAACGAATTGAAGGCCTCGACCGTAAAGAACGGGATCGAATACATGGTCTATTTGAGTGACTGGTATAGAAAGAACAGCGGCGGCAAAGGGGTTGGCTTTTTCCAGGTTGGGGGCGGCATCGCCGGCGATTTCCCTATTTGCGTGGTGCCAATGATGTACCAGGACCTGGAATGGCACGATGTTCCTTTCTGGAGCTATTTCTGCCAAATCAGCGATTCAACTACTTCCTATGGTTCATATTCGGGTGCAGTACCCAACGAAAAGATCACCTGGGGCAAGCTGGATATCCATACCCCGAAATATATTGTGGAAAGCGACGCTACAATTGTAGCCCCATTGATATTCGCATGGATCCTGGGATGGTGAAAGAAGTCGGTATTTCAAGTGAGTGGTGAGTGGTTAGTCGTGAGTGATGGCTTCGCTATCAGGAAACCCTCTCACCTCCCGATAGCTATCGGCACACCACTGAATGTGTTCGGCACTATCAACTATCAACTAACGACTATCGACTTTCGACTCACCACTCACCACTTTCGACCTGTAGATAAGCGGGTTCTGTTCGTCATTATTTAAAAGATCGCCAACTTTTAGATTCTTCACGTATTCATCTGGCAGAATATTCGGTTCTCCATTGAATGTGCTTCCATCGGGCATATAGGCGCAGGTCATGGCCCTCCGGAACCCATTTGTCATATTTGCATTGGCACCGTGAACTGTGAGGCCATTATGAAAAGAACAGCTACCTGCCTTCATGGGAGCAGCAACGGTTGCCGAACGTTTTAACTGGGGATAAACATCAAA
>DASSFT010000684.1:0-3289 GCA_035694045.1 Chitinophagaceae bacterium | reverse complement strand
GGAATAAAATAATAAAGACTGGTGGAAATGTGACTACAAGGCCCGATATGATCGGGGTTAATGTGGATTTTTTTCGGGATATCATGCCGTGGACATCTGAAACACCTAATCTCTATAGCGTGACTATTTCGTTGATGCAAGAGGATAAACCTGTCTATGAGCTCACCGAAAAATTTGGTTTCAGGACTATCGAGATCAGGCATGGCCAGGGAGTTTTCATCAACAGAACGCAGGTAAAGTTCAAAGGCGTCAACCGGCATTGTTTCTGGCCTGAAACGGGAAGGACTCTCAGCAATGATCAGCAGTTGATGGATGCATTGCTGATAAAGGAAATGAATATGAATGCAGTCCGTTGCAGTCACTACCCTCCCGATAAATATTTCCTTCAGCTCTGCGATAGCCTTGGTATCTATGTTCTGGATGAACTGGCTGGATGGCAAAAATTTTATAGCACAAAAGCCGGTGAACCGTTAGTAAAAGAGATGGTATTGCGGGATATGAATCATCCTTCCATTATTTTCTGGGATAATGGCAACGAAGGTGGAACTAATAAAGAGCTCGACGATGATTTCACGCGATGGGATTACCAGGAGCGGCCTGTCATTCATCCGCATCATCGTCCCGGCAATCAGTTCAATGGCATTGATTGCAATCACTATGAAGATTATTACAGCACAAAGAAAATTCTGGACGACTCGCTTATCTACATGCCCACCGAGTTTTTGCATGCGCAGGATGATGGCGGTGGCGGTGCAGCAATGGAAGATTTTTGGGAACTACACTGGAAATCGCAGAGATCAGCCGGTGGTTTTATCTGGGCCATGATTGACGAGTCAGTAGTGAGAACCGATCTGAATAATGTGCTCGATGCAAATGGATTGAATGCAAATGACGGTATTCTGGGTCCCCACAGAGAGAAAGAAGGCAGTTTCTATGCCTTGCGTAAAATCTTTTCACCAATAAAACTGTTACCGCTCAGACCGCTAACCGCTAATTTAGATCAGCTACCCACTGACTTTAGCGGCCTGGTCGGTATAGAAAATCGCTTTCATTTCCTTAACACGAATGAATGCAGTTTCTTTTGGGCATTGGTAGATTTTAGCAAACCGTTTGACCGATTTAATGGATATACCGTCAGGCAGAAAGGAAAAATCATTTCGCCGGATATCCCTCCCGGCAAAGAAGGTTCCTTACAACTCGATCTGCCTACCGATTATAAGAATTATGATGCTCTCGTCATTGTAGCCAAAGACAATTTTGGCAAAGAGGTATATAAATGGATAATCAAAATAAAGTACGGAAGTGAAATGTTGAATGGTTTCGTTACAACAAAAAACGATTCTACATCGGTGAAAGAAACAGATAGCACTTACACGCTAACAGGTGGAGAAGTAAGTGTTGTTATAGATAAACGATCCGGAAGACTGGTGACGACGAAAAATACTTCAAACGACTATGTACTTTCATTCACCAATGGTCCCCAGCTAGTAAAAGGTATCGCCTCGGTCATATCTTCAAAAACTTATAAAAAGGACGGCGAACAGGTCGCGGAATTTAATTATGGTGGCGAAATGAGATCTGTAAAATGGACCATCAATGGCAGTGGATGGACTAAACTTGAATACGAATACGGTTTGGAAGGCGATCTGCCTTTTGCGGGTATTAGCTTTAATTATCCTGAAAATTATGTTCTATCCGCACGCTGGCTTGGCAAAGGTCCCTGTCGTCAATGGAAAAACCGGATTGCGGGAACAGAAATCAATGTCTGGCAAAATTTATACAATAACACGCATACTGGCTACCCGCCCATTATCTACCCTGAGTTCAAAGGCTACTATGGTGAAGTATCCTGGATGGAATTGAATACTGTGGAAGGGAAATTCTACATGGCAACTCCTGACGAGAATTTGTTTGTCCGTCTTTTCGATTTTTATGCCCTGAGTAGTTCCGGCAAGCCACATCCCGAAATACCGCCTGGTGATATTTCTTTTTTAGATTGTATCCCACCTATCGGCACCAAACTGGCCATGGGTCTTACCACAAATACCAGCGTTTACGGTCCGCAAAGCGAGCTCAATCACCTGAGTGGAAACCGGAAGCATACAATTTATCTGTATTTTGGGCTGCCAAAAACGACGGAGAGTAAGGAACGATATACCCGTCCAAAAACAGATGATGTATTTTGAGTTTACCCGAATGAGCCGAATATCGCTAATTCTTATACTATTCCTGCTGATTGTGTCAGATGATACAAAAGCACAATCATTCAATGATACGGCCCTGTGGCATGAAAAACAAAGAGAACTCCGCTACCATCCTGAGGGAAACGATTTTGCAATAACTGGCGGTAAAAGAAAATTCGTCCGGGCCCTGTACGGCACCCATACTGGTTTCCGGGTAGAGACGGGTGATCTTCCGGAGTTTGCGCTGTATATGCCGGGAATGGGAGGCAATTTCAAATTCGGGATCATCGCCGGTAATAATGCTAAATGGCTGAGCGATGCGCAGTTTATCAAAGCCACCTATCGTCCCGGTTCGATGCTATACGAGATCAGGGATGAGATGCTCGGCAATGGCACGATGTACATTACAGTTCTTGCCCTGGCCAATGCAGAAGGAATGATTATCCAGACAAATTTTAAGAATATCACATCGAATATTGAATTGATGTGGGCCTTTGGAGGTGCCAGTGGAAAAAAATTCTCCCGGGAAGGAGATATCGGCGCTGACCCGGAATCTTCTTTTTATTTGATCGAAGAAAATTGCCAGGATAATAGTTTTACCATTCAGGACAACAGTTTTCAACTATTTTACGGCTCGGGTAATGTCCTTACTGAAGAACAGCGCTACGAGATTCAGCACCTGAAGGAGAACAATAAATCTGCAACAAGTGTTTCGAAGAATTTAAAACAGCTTGGAGGATTATTCCCACCCGGTTCAGCATTGAAATTGGCAGATGCCGCGGCTCAGGAAACCCCAACTGGTTTATACGCATCGGCTGTTATATTGTCACCAGTTGTCACCGGCAAAATAAAAATAGGCAATACTGTAAGCTATTTTCTTGTGCAGAATGCGGAGTCAACCGTTACAAAAGATTATGGCGCCTTAAACACTTATTTTATTGAAGCGGAAAATGCAAGAAAAGCAATTGCTGGCAGGATAAAGGTCAATACACCTGATAAATACATCAACACGATCGGTGGTGCCTTAAGCGTTGCAGCCGATGCAATCTGGGAAGATCCTTCCTATTTGCATGGTGCAGTGGCCTGGCGAATACGGCTGAATGCAT
>DASSFT010000683.1:0-2159 GCA_035694045.1 Chitinophagaceae bacterium | reverse complement strand
AAATCATCTGTCGCTCTGGTTGATTATTCTGGGCATACACCCTTACCTTTGCGCAATTTGTTTAAAAATCGGAACGAAAAAAATGACAGAAAAGCAACGCCCCGCTATCTTATTGCTCGCTGACGGAATGGTTTGCCACGGCAAAGCCTTTGGTGCAATCGGTACCACGACCGGTGAAATTTGTTTTAACACCGGAATGACCGGTTACCAGGAAGTGTTTACCGATCCCAGCTATTATGGACAAATACTGATCATGAATACGGTTCATGTTGGTAACTATGGAGTGATGAACGAGGATATCGAATCGGATGGGGTAAAGATCCGCGGCTTGATCGGGCGCAACCTGGAGGAACAGTACTCCAGGAAAATGGCGCAAGGTTCGCTGGAAGCATACCTGAAGGATAATAATATTGTTTCAATAGAAGGAGTGGACACGCGGGCCCTGGTTGCTCATATTCGTACCAAAGGAGCGATGAACTGCATCATTTCCTCCGAGATTACGAATATCGATGAACTAAAAAAGAAGCTGGCTGCTGTGCCAGATATGAACGGTTTGGAGCTGGCATCTTTTGTAAGTACCAAAGAAACCTATGAAAAAGGGGATAAGGATTCAACAGTCCGCATTGCCGTAATGGATTATGGTATCAAGCAGCATATCCTCGATTGCATGGTTGACCGCGGAGCTTATGTAAAAGTTTTTCCTGCCAAAACAAAACTGGAAGAAGTAAAGAAATTCAAGCCCACTGGTTATTTTATTTCCAATGGCCCGGGCGACCCTGCCGCCATGGACTATGCGATTGATACGGTAAAAGGGATCATGAAAGAAGATAAACCTGTATTCGGCATTTGTCTTGGTCACCAGTTGCTCGCATTAGCCAATGACATCCCGACTTTCAAAATGCATCATGGTCACCGTGGCCTGAATCACCCGGTAAAAAACCTGGCTACAGGTAAATGCGAGATCACAACACAGAACCATGGTTTCGGAGTGGATCCTGAAGCGGTCAAAAAAGCCAAACACATTGAAATCACCCACGTAAACCTGAATGACCAGTCCATTGAAGGCATTAAAATAAAAGGGAAAAAGGCTTTTTCCGTGCAGTATCACCCGGAAAGCACGCCTGGGCCGCATGACTCCAGGTACCTGTTTGATGAGTTTATCCGTTTGATAAAAGAGAAATAACCGGCCTAACCCACAACGACCAGCACAAACACAAGTATCAGCAAAGAGAAGAATGGAACCAGCAACCTGGCATTCGCTTTCTTTTTTTCTTCTTCGGGATATTGCAGAAAAACATCGACATGTTTTTTGAAGTTGGCCTCGCTGCCGACTGTTACCGCCACTAAAATATAAATGGCGGCAAATAAAGGAATAGCCAGCAACCTACCGGCGTATTTTCCGCTGTTTCCGAATGTTGAGCTGTTAAGCTGTGTAGCTTCTCTTGCGAACCAGGGCATGGTGCTGATAGCCAGTAGCAGGACTGCAACCAGTAAAAGTATTATCATAGCTGAGAGAAACATGTTCCCGTTAAGACGTCCCTTGTTCCCGTCCCTGCCTTTTTGCTGAATCTCATAATACTGGCTTCCATATAAAGCATCGAGGAATGTCATGTGGCTGGTTTTCTCAAAAGTAAATAGATTTAAGACCTCGAAAATGCCCCAGGATGGGTATTTTCGAATTTATTACATTCGTGTATGAAGAAAAAAATAGCCATTATCAACGGCCCCAACCTGAATCTTTTGGGTAAACGGGAAACCGATATTTATGGCGACCTGTCGTTTGACAAATTCTTTAAGCAGTTACAGGACAAATATCCCAAAGTAAAATTGTCCTTTCATCAAAGCAATATCGAAGGTGAGCTGGTCGATGCCATTCAAAAAGTAGGCTTTGATCACGACGGTATTGTGCTCAATCCCGGCGGCTATACGCATACCTCTGTCGCCATTGGGGATGCTATTGCGGCCGTGCCGGCGCCGGTAGTGGAAGTGCATATTTCCAACGTGCATGCGAGGGAAGATTTTAGGAAGTTCTCTCATGTTTCCGGTAAAGCGACTGGAAGCATTTTCGGGTTGGGATTGAAAGGATATGAGCTGGCAATAGAATATTTGGTTTCAGCCAAAAATGAAAAATAACCGGCGCCAGGCTTTACCAATACTTC
>DASSFT010000682.1:0-5419 GCA_035694045.1 Chitinophagaceae bacterium | reverse complement strand
TAAGCAACTACGGGATCTATGACACCTACTTCTTCCTTTGCCCTCAGCCACATCTGGTATTCTTTCAGATCGGAAGGAGAAAGTTTTTTTTCATCGACCGTTTTTCCTTCCCATTTAGTTTTTAAACCATGGTACACGCGTGCAGCTTCATAACTGTCTTTTTCCACATTACGTCCATCGCGTCCACCGAGGAAATTCCAGCCATATACATCGTCTATATAGCCGTTCTTGTCATCATCGATGCCATTACCGGGTATTTCACCTGGATTATGCCAAAGTATAGGTCTGAGGTCCTCGTGGGTCGTATCCACACCCGAATCAATTACGGCAACCAGGACCGGGGTGCTTTTGAGCTTTTTTGATTTGACGAACTCATAGGCCTGTCCCAGGCTAATTCCATAATAATTCCCGTTGTCTTTGGGGTTCAACAAATGCCAGCCCTTTGGTACATCCTGGGCAAGAACAGCAGAAGAAAAGAAGGCAGCTATCGCTGGTATCGAAATTCTCTTTAATACAAAACTCATTGTAACGTTTTATTGTAAGGATTAGATTAAAATGCAAAATTGCAAAAGCAATAAAAATACCAGTTACCATTCATACTTTTTAGAAAAATAAAAACCCCTGCAAAACATGATAGCAGGGGTTTCTAAGCCATTGACGGCTATATATGATTATTGGTTGCTTAACTTAAGTTCAACACGCCTGTTTTTAGCTTTTTCTGCTTCCGTGATGCCGGCATTCAACGGACGATTGGGGCCAAAACCGACGGCCGTCAGCCTGGAAGCCGCAATCCCTTTGGATACCAGGTAGGCTTTGACCCTATTGGCACGGGCCTCCGAAAGCTTCATATTGGCGTCGTAGGCTGCATCTCCGCTCGTGTGGCCTTCGATAGAAACTTTTATACCGGGGTTCTGTTTCAATATTTTCACCACATCATTCAATACGGCAAATGTAGAAGTCGTGAGGTCAGATTTTCCCTGTTTGAACTGGATCCGGCGTGCGGCATAGTTCACTTTTTCAACGATCTCTTTTTTAACCTCTTCGGGGCAGCCATTACGGGCTATGATTCCTTTTACGGCCGGGCATTTGTCCACCTCGTCGTTCAATCCGTCGCCATCGGTATCTGGTACCGGGCATCCTTCATAACGGGCCGAACCTGCAACAGTAGGACATTTGTCGGCATCATCATTTACGCCATCTTTGTCAGTGTCTTTAGGAAGAGCAGGGCAGCCATTGTTTTCTTTCACACCGGCAACATCGGGACATTTATCGTCCTTGTCCAAAATACCGTCATTGTCTTTGTCGGTATAAGGACATCCGGCATTGGCCAGCAAACCAGCCTGGCCGGGACATTTATCTTCCTTATCCTGGATGCCATCGCCGTCCGTATCGGGACAACCATTGAATTTGGCAAGACCGGGCTGATCAGGACATTTATCCACGGCGTCTTTCACCCCATCGCCGTCCCTGTCTTTAGGCGCTTTACCCAATTTGTCGATAAATACACCTATGGTCATTCCCAATACTTCATGCCTCATGCTTGCATTATAGTTCTCAGGCTGATAAAAATCTTTCATGCCGCGGCTGTAATTGGCGGTCAGGAAAACACGGCCGAATTCAAAACCGGCCAATCCATTAACCCCGTAGTCAAGCACAGCATATTTACCCTTGCCATCCCCAACCGCAGGATCTTTATTCTCATCAACAGTGTAGTCACCATTCTTCGCAATGGTTTCTGTTCTCAATTTTCCTGTATAGAAGAAAGACGCATATGGACCAGCGCCAATAATAAACCTCGCTGTCTTCCCCAACCTGAATTTGTACACGATATTAAGCGGCAGGTCGAGATAGTTAATGAATTCCGATGAGGATACATAGAGCGTCTGGCTGATAGTTGTATCATACCTCATGGCAAACTTGCGTCCCTTGTTAGAAAAGATGATTGAGGGCTGGAAATAAAGATTCGATCCTGTTTTAAAAGGAATATTGGCGATAAAACCGAAATGGATCCCGGTTCGCGGCGAATATTTGTTTTTTAAAGAATCCCAACCCGGTAGATCGGCGCTCTCTAACACTTTCGATTGATGAACGCCGCCAAGCATACCTATGCGGTATTGTTGTGCGTTGGAAAATGTAGCTAGAAGCAGTAAAGCAGCTACACAAGTACAGCTCAGTTTCATGGATATTGAATTGTTTGGTTTTATTAGGATATCGGTCAACGTTACAAAAATTGCAAATATTTGCGGAAAAATGAAGCTCCCGGGAATTTGGAGTAAATACCCTCAGGCCACGGCACCGTATAATTCACATCAGAGATCGAACTTTATCCCTTGTGCCAATGGTAAATTATTGCTGTAGTTGATAGTGTTCGTTTGCCGGCGCATATAAGCTTTCCAGGCATCGCTGCCGCTCTCACGACCGCCGCCAGTTTCCTTTTCGCCACCGAATGCGCCGCCAATCTCGGCGCCAGATGTCCCGATATTGACGTTGGCAATACCACAATCGCTTCCGGCCACAGACAAAAACTGTTCGGCTTCACGCTGGTTCAATGTCATGATCGATGAAGACAGGCCCTGTGGCACACCATTTTGAACGCTTATCGCTTCGTCAATTGTTTTAAACTTCAACAAATACAGGATAGGTGCGAAAGTTTCGTGTGCTACTATCTCCATATCGGCGTCGACTTCAGCTATACAGGGTTTCACATAACAGCCGCTTTCAAACCCGTTTCCTTCCAATACGCCGCCTTCTACAACAAACCGGCCTCCCTGTTTCTTACATTTTTCAACTGCCTCCTGGTACATTTTTACTGCGTCCTTATCAATCAATGGACCTACATGATGAACCTCGTTCAATGGATCGCCGATCTTTAGTTGTTTGTATGCAGTGATCAACCTGTTTTTTACCGTATCATAAACATCCTGGTGAATGATTAATCTTCTTGTAGACGTACATCTTTGCCCGGCTGTTCCAACCGCCCCAAACAGCGATCCAATAATGGCAATATCCAGGTCAGCTTCTTTGGAAATGATGATCGCATTATTTCCTCCCAGTTCAAGCAATGCTCTACCCAGTCTCGCGCCGACAGCAGCCCCGACGGCTTTTCCCATTCTTGTAGAACCGGTGGCCGATACCAATGGAACTCCCGGATCGTTGGCTATCCATTCGCCTACTTCTCTTCCGCCAATCACCAGGTTGCAAACTCCTTCCGGAACATTGTTCTTTTTAAACACTTCGTCTATGATATGCTGGCAGGCTATTGCACACAACGGTGTTTTTTCCGAAGGCTTCCATACACAAACATCGCCGCAAACCCAGGCCAGCATACTGTTCCAGCTCCATACGGCAACCGGGAAATTGAAAGCTGAGATAATGCCGACAATACCCAACGGATGATATTGTTCATACATCCGGTGCCCGGGTCTTTCGCTATGCATGGTCAATCCATATAATTGACGCGATAAGCCAACTGCAAAATCGCAGATATCGATCATCTCCTGCACTTCACCATAGCCCTCCTGCAAACTTTTTCCCATCTCGTATGAAACCAGCTTGCCAAGCGGCTCCTTTTTTTGCCTTAACGCTTCGCCGATTTGTCTTACAATCTCTCCGCGCTTGGGCGCCGGTACCAGCCGCCATTGCAAAAAAGCATCGTTTGCCTTTTTGATAACGGCTTCGTAACTCTTTTTATCGGCTGACGTGACGGAGCCGATCAATTTTCCGTCGACAGGAGAGTAGGAGTCCAGCTTTTCACCAGCGGATTTGATCCATTGCTGGCCAGTGCTCACACCAGGGTTTACAGATTGTATGTTCAATATTTTGAGAAAATCCATAGCCAATTTTTAAGGATGCAAATGTAAAACAAAAATGGGGCTGAGTTGGTTGAATGAAAAAGTAATCGCCGGCGGTTTAGCGAACTTAAATGCCACAGAGAACCACAAAGGAGACACGGAGGACCGCAGAGCTGTTTCAAAATTTCACCTCTGTGGCTCTCGGCGGCTTCTCAGCGGCTCTCTGTGGGCTATCGTTGGAGCTATGTGAGAGAGATTAATATTGTTCACTCTCGTTTGGAAAATCCACCGACTTTACATCTTTAATGTATGTCTGGATCGCCGTTGTGATCTGCTCGTTCAAGTTAAGGTATTGACGTAAAAAACGGGGTTTGAATTCGACGTTGATGCCAAGCATATCGTGCATCACCAGGACCTGCCCGTCACAGAATTTGCCCGCACCAATACCGATAGTCGGGATGCTTAAGCTTTTGCTGACCCCTTTGGCCAGCGAGGCCGGTATTTTTTCCAGTACGATTGCAAAGGCCCCCGCTTCCTGCAGTAATAAAGCGTCTTTCTTTAATTTGTCGGCTTCGGCCTTTTCGGTGGCTCTTACAACATAGGTCCCGAATTTATTGATGGATTGTGGGGTCAATCCTAAATGACCCATGACCGGTATGCCGGCGCTAACGATTTTTTTTACCGAATCAATGACCTCTTCGCCACCTTCCAGTTTTACAGTATGAGCCCCGCTTTCCTTCATGATACGAATTGCTGATGCCAGGGCGATCTCTGAATTGGATTGATAGTACCCAAACGGAATATCTACAACAATCAGTGCCCGCTCCCGCGCTCTGACTACGCTCTGCGCATGGTAGATCATCTGGTCAAGCGTGATGGGCAGGGTAGTGGTATGGCCGGCCATTACATTGCTGGCGCTGTCACCTACCAAAATAATATCGATCCCCGCTTCATCAAAGATCCGGGCAAAAGAATAGTCGTAAGCGGTGATCATGGAGATCTTCTCACCGGCCTGCTTCATCTTTTGAATGGTGTTGGTGGTAACTTTCTTGACCTCTTTGGCTTCTTTGATATCTTTATTATCTGCCATTGTTAGATTTTGAATTTTTGGAATTGAGAGATTGCGAAATTTTAACGCTACTTAGGTTTGTTTGTTTTGCAGTTTTACTTGAGGCAGTAAAGATAGCAGTTAACTTTCTGGCTTCAATTGACAGCAGTTTAACCGTTTCCAGGGGAGCATTTTTTGTATCAGGAAAATATCCAGCATACAACGTTCGAGAAAGTTACGCACGAGTTTTAAAATTTCCCAATTGTCAATTTTTCAATCTTTTAAACTTCCACTTCCTTTAAACGCACTTCTTCGTATAATGTATGGATTAAGCCGTCCGCCAAACCGATCTTGGGGACAAATATTTCTTCAGTATCACTCCAGCGCATGACATTGATGTAAATAAGAAGGGCGGGTACAATTACATCGGCCCTGTCTTCTCTTAGTTTGTAAAGCGACATACGTTGCGCCACCGACAGGACGTTGAATTCTTTATAATACTCGCGCAACGATTCAAGGGATAGAGGCTTACCTTCCTTGCGTTTTGAAAGAGAGAATATTTTGTTGATTTTGCAAACTG
>DASSFT010000681.1:0-2173 GCA_035694045.1 Chitinophagaceae bacterium | reverse complement strand
AAAAAACTGGATGTGTTTGCCAACGACCAGTTCACCGGGGTGTTGCGTCACGGCATCAGTTGCGCCGGCATTGCCAGTGAGGAACTGGATGATTATGTCGCTTTTGAAGATACAGTCAGCAGGAATTCCAAATACGTTGTTTGCTTTGATCCCCTGGATGGGAGCGGGAACATAGATGTAAATGTATCTATCGGTACCATCTTTGGCGTCTATCGCCGTGTATCGCCAAAAGGCAGCAAGGCGACCAAAGAGGATTTTTTGCAAAAAGGCACCCAGCAGGTGGCTGCCGGTTATGTGGTCTATGGGTCATCCACCATGCTGGTCTACGGAACGCGAAGAGGTGTAAACGGGTTTACACTTGACCAGTCGATCGGGGAGTTCACGCTAAGTCATCCTGATATCAAATGCCCGCCAAAAGGCAAAATCTACTCAGTCAATCACGGCAATTTTTTCCAGTATGATAAAAAGGTGCAGCGTTATATAGATAGCTGCCAAAAAAAAGACAAATCAAATGGCGGACCTTATACCCAACGGTATATAGGAAGCATGGTTGCTGATGTACACCGCAACCTGATCAAAGGCGGCATTTTCATGTATCCCGGCACTGTTGACAAACCAAAAGGTAAGCTCCGTTTATTGTATGAATGCAATCCCTTTGCATTTATTGTAAGTGTTGCCGGTGGGAAAGCAACCAATGGTACACAGCGAATACTGGATATCCAGCCAACAGAGTTGCACCAGCGTAGCCCCCTGTTTATCGGGAGCAAGGATATGATGGAGGAATTGGAAGGGGAACTGGAGAAGAAGGACTAAATGGTCTGGTGACAGCCCATCTGATACAGGGCGAAAGTCCTTTTCTGATATAGGGCTCAATCAGAATTCTTTCCTAATCTTGTGTTGAAAAATGCAGGTCAAGATCATACCATATCGCAACGAACATCATGAAATATTCAAACAGCTCAACCTCGAATGGCTGGATCATTATCATCTTACAGAGAGCCATGATCTGATGGTGCTGAATGATCCCCAGGGAATCATTCTCAATAAGGGCGGGTATATCTGGATGGCTGAAGCCGATGGCAACATTGTAGGTTCCGCAGGACTGATGAAAGAGAAAGAAGGTGAATATGAATTGGTAAAGATGGCTGTTGCGGCTAGTTACCAGGGAAAAGGTATCAGCAAACTATTGATTGAAACCTGTCTTGACAAAGCCAGGGAAATCGGGGCCAGGAAGATTTCATTGTATTCGAATCACCAGCTTACAAGGGCCATCGGGTTGTATGAAAAATACGGGTTTTATCATATTGAACTGGTAAACTCACCTTTAGAAACGGCGGATATACGAATGGAGCTGATCTTATAATAAATTAAGCGTGGCTGTGGATTGTTTGGTATAAATCTTGTCCCGGACGGGCATGAAAAAACATCTGCCTTTATTTTTTATTGTTCCAGCGCTTTTTCTAAGTCTAACCTCCTTTTCATTTGTTCCCGGGAATAGTCTTGTCGGCGATGTACTGAGTCATACTAACCAGTTTAGAAGATCACACGGATTGAGTTCCCTGGTCATGCGTGATGACCTTAACGCAATTGCCAGGAAACATAGTGAAAACATGGCGAGAGGCAGGATTGGTTTTGGTCACAGCGGATTTGACAAGCGTTACCGGCAGGTCTGCACACAGGTCAGGGGAGTTCATGAGGTAGCGGAGAATGTTGCCTATGGTGCAAGATCAGGCAAAGAAGTAGTAAAACAGTGGAAAAATTCGCCGGGTCACCGGCGGAATATGCTGGGGAAATACAAGTACATCGGCATCGGGACTGCAAAGGATCGCCGAGGTAACATTTATTATACCCAGGTTTTTGCAGGCTAGGAATTGCGTCGCCATTTACGTTTAATGTTGCCACGGATACACGGATTAAATGCTGCCACGGATACACGGATTAAAGGTTTAATGGTTTGACGATGAAGATTTCCAGTGATATACGGATTGAAAAATTCCGGAAAGCGGGCTCGGGCTTTTCATGTAAATTGCTGCATTATGGGAGATAAAACAATCATATCTGTACGGGACCTTGTAAAGAACTATGGCAATTTCCGGGCAGTTAAAGGAATTTCTTTTGATGTAATCGAAGGAGAGATATTCGGATTGCTGGGCCCTAACGGTGCTGGCAAATC
>DASSFT010000680.1:0-6774 GCA_035694045.1 Chitinophagaceae bacterium | reverse complement strand
TTTTGACGCTTGCACTCACAGTAAAGACACTTCAGCTTGTATGAATCCGCCAGCGTTGATTTACAGAGATATCTCAACAAAAAAAGAGAGATAGCTTCAAATATCTCTACCTGCAAATAGGACTGGAGAAGCTTTGCGTTTTGCCCTTTGTTGCATAGTCATTGGAGGATAGAAGACAATTTCTCAAATGTGTTTTTGCCCTTCTCAATTGTTTCTCCACGGTATCTACCGGCCGGCTTAACATCTGTGAAATTTTCTTTACGGTGAAGTCATCACGATCATGCAACAGGTATACTTCTTTGCATTTCGATGGCATGCGTTTCAAAGAAACGGAGATCTCTTCCTGGAGTTCTTTCATGGAGATAAACTGGTCTACATTGTTCTGTGAAGCGGTGGATTTATGGGCGGCGATGTTTATATGTTTTTTATAAACTGCCTGGTCACGGATATAGTTGAATATCTTGTTGCGCAAGGCGGTATGCAGGTAAGAAGCGACAGAGGAATTGATTCGTAAGGTGTGGCGGCGGTTGTGGAGTTGTATGAAAAGTTCCTGCGTGATCTCTTCGCAGGTATCCCTGTCATTGATATAATAACCGGCGAAATGTAAAAGAGGCTTCCAGTATTTTTTATACAGCATATCAAAAGCCTGTTCGTCGTTATCGCGGATCTTTTCCAGCATCAGCTGGTCAGTCCCGAGGTCGTTGTTGTGCCTGATTGTTTCCATACAGTAGTTTTTGAGTCAATAATTAAATAAGCCTGAAAAATTCTACTGGCAGCGACTGCCAGCATAAGACCATAGAGGGAAACAGCACATGAAAGAAAAGAGATAAGCGATAGAAGTATCTCGATCCGTAGAGTTAAGATACCTCAATTTTTTACCGGGTGGAAGTGCAAGTTTGCCAGTTTAAAAGAGATACGCGATTTATTTTGTTAAACTGTGCAAGATACACGTGTCCTGCCGTGTCTATATTATACTGTAGCCTCAAACAGGCGGGAAATAATCAAAATTTATATGGTATGTTTTGGCGATGGGCAGCGATTCCAATGATGATTATTATAAATCCGTGCGCAAAAATACTCGCACAGGAACGAGATTCAATCTTTTTAACTACAGGGCAGGTCCTCATCGGCGAGGTACGGGATGGGCAAATGGGTGAAATTACTATCGATGAGATCGTTTTTAAAATGATGGATGTAAAGTTGTACAGGATAAAAAAAATGAAGACTTATCGCCGGTTTAAAATTGAGATGCTATCAAAAGAAATATACTATGGTGTGATGAAGGAATCGGAGCGGGATGGATGGATAAATATAGCGTTAGATGACGGAGATACGATTCATACCCCCGTGGTAGATATTAACCTGATCATCTCTATGGAGAAAAAGTTCTTTAAACAGCTTCATGGAAATCTTTCGGCCGGCTTCAGCTATACCAAATCAAGCGACCTTGGCCAGATTAACCTGAGTTCGACTGTGAGATATGTCACTAAATTATTCGACTACCAGTTGGCCGCATCTGCCATTGAATCGATTGACTCTTCCAAGCTATCGAGGGATAGGGAGGATGCAGGGCTATTCGTTGCTTATACGTTTAAACCAGCCTGGTTCATTGCCAGCAGCGTCAGTTACCAAAGAAACCTGGAATTGTCTATCGCTTCAAGAATCCAGGAGATGATCGGGGGTGGTAACAAAGTTTTTTTGAAGAAGGATTGGCAACTGCTGGCGATAAGTGGTCTCGTGTTTAACGTTGAAAAAAGCACTTCGGGTACCAATAGTGGCTTGCTTCTCGAAATACCGTTGATCGTGAAGTTTGATTTTTTTAAATACCGCCGCCCGGACATTCAAATCAATTCTACTCAATCACTTTTTTTCGGCCTGACACAAAAAGGACGTGTCCGTTATGATAGTAATACGAGTTTTTCCTGGCAGCTAGTCCGCTATTTTTATTTCACTTTTAGTCCTTACGCCAACTTTGATAGTCAGCCACCGCAGGGAAACAGCAATTTTGACTTTGGAGTAGCCGTGAGTTTATCCTATAAATTTTAATAAGTGTTTTTCTAATTAGTTCTTTCGTTTAACGCTTGCAGAACTGCCTGACGATAAAACGCTGCATCAATACATGACAACTATATAACAAAAAAACAGGTAATGCCAAGTTTTATAAATATTGGCTGATAACGAAGGTGAATATTGGAGGACTGATTTGATGAGATGTAACTTCAATAGGTAGACTTAACCAACGCTGATCCGTTCCTTTTTTTCAAAAACCAAAATGTTGTTACTAAAAAAATTTATTTTCTATGCGTAGTAAATTTTATCAATGGGTAGTACTTGTGGCATTGTTCGCGTTGATCAGCTGTTATCCAAAAGGAGCAGAATTTGCGGAAGATCTTGACCTGGTTTTGACGAATTATAACCAGGAGTTTGATTTTAAAGCCAAGCATACTTATTCTATTCCTGACAGCGTGATCAAGATCACAGGTGATGTATTTAGTGATCCCGACGGCGATCATAGGCCGAGTTTTGTTGATCCCGTTTATGCCAATGCGATATTGACCGCGATTAATCAAAACATGACGAGCCACGGTTGGACGAGAGTAAGCAAGAACAGTAATCCTGACGTAGTTATTCTTGCATCAGCCATGACAACTACCAACATTTACTACTATTATGACTGGTGGTATTGGAGTTGGTGGTACCCCAGCGGATGTTATTGCTATGGATGGTACTATCCTGGGTATTATCCTCCGTACTATGTAAGTGGGTATCGCTCGGGGACCGTGTTAGTACAAATGGTTGACCGTTCAGCGATAGTCCCAAGTGGAGGAAATGTTCCGGTTGAATGGACCGCCGTTTTCAATGGTCTGGCAGAAGGAAGCACCACCAGTATCACCGCGCGGATAGGCACCGCTATCAACCAGGCATTTAGTCAATCCCCTTATCTGAAGATCAATTAAAATAAACCAGTCATGAAAAAAATAGCATTAGCAGTTACGGTCGTGCTGATCAGCCAGGCGGTGTTGGCACAGCATAATTCATTTACGATATCTTACCCCATCGCTTTCCCTATGGGCAACCTGCATGATTATATCAGCGCGACAAGTTTTCGCGGTTTTAATATAGAATTCAACCGGCGGCAGAAACCCAACCTGGAGTTTGGACTGGAAACCGGCTGGCAAACATTCTATCAACGGGAAGAATCAAAGACCTATACCAGTGGAACAGCATCCATATCGGGGATACAGTATCGTTATACGAATATCGCCCCGATCCTGGCCGGTGTAAAATTCTATAAGCCCTCCGGAAAAACCGAACCTTACCTGGGCGTGGGGCTGGGAGTTATGTATGTAAACCGGTCGACTGATTTCGGATTGTACCGGATCACAACAGAAGTGTGGCCGTTTACGCTGCGCCCTGAAGCAGGCGTACTGTTCCATTTTCAACCAGGCGTTTCAGGAATGTTGGGTGTTAAATATTACGCAGCATTCAATACTGATGACCTGGATGGGCAGTCATACCTGAGTATTAACATCGGTGTGGTCCTGAGCCATTGATAAAAGCTTAAGAAAATAACTATGAATCATACATTAACCATCAACCCTTCCTTTGTAAAAAACATTTGTGCGAATAGCCTCCCTATTGATTACGCTTATCTATCAGCAATCGTTTAGTTGGTTCATGTGTGTATTGGCTGAATAACCGGTGGAAGATTTCCACCGGTTTTGTTTTGTGGCTATGTCTTGTAACACTACATGACATCTCAAGTTAGGTCCAGCTTATATTGGTTGATAGATGAATAAAGATTTTGGAAAGGCGACGTGTTGACTATTATAGTCAGGAGATGAACTGGTATAATTCTAATTAAAAAATGCCGGGTTATTGAGACCCGGCAGATTAATGGCAGGTGTTTTTTCACCAATACCTATGAAGCTATTTTATTTTTCTCTTACACTTACGGATACTCTCCGGTCTTTTACACGTTGTTCTTCGGGCGCATCGGCAGGATACTTCGCGAAATCGGAGCCATAGCCTTCAGCACCGGTCACCTGGCTAACAAGCCCGGCACCCCTGATCGCATCAGCGACTGCATTAGCTCTTGCCTCAGACAATTTCTTATTGGCGGCTTCATCACCGACTTTGTCTGTATAGCCACCGATCTTGATCTTTACTTTTGGGTATGCCTTTAGGATCTTGATGATATTATCCAGTTCATTGCGGCTTTCGGGAAGAATTTCAGCTGTATTAAATTTAAAGTTGAGATCATTAAAGTCAAACCAAACATCTTTACTGATTTTTGCATCAGGATCTTTAATGAAATTTATTAACCTGTCTTCAATTCCGCCCCGGTAGGCATCCAGTTCCACGCCATCAGGGAGCGTTATCTTAAGAGATTCCTTTGTTGCAGCGGGTACGCCCGTCACTGTATTATCTATGATAGTACCCGTATCTGTTTTAACTGCTTCTGCAGTTACTTTACCCGGTTTCCTGAAGAGCCATAAGATCAATAAAAGGGCAGCGAGTGCAATTATTGCAGGAACCAGCCAGCCTACGCGTTTTTTGGGCATGGTAGGAGTGACCATATTCACAGCGCTCTTGAAGCCCGGTAAGAGATTGCTGAGATTTAATCCTGATGGTATCGCCGACAGTATAGCATTTTTTTGAGAACCCAGCCATGATGCCAGGCTACCGGGATTTTGGTTGTTTTCAACCGCGTTTTTTCCCAATAGACCTAAGGCCAATGGTACGATACTTCCAAATAAGGAAGAGACTGAACTACCTTTAAGACCAGTGGAATCGGAGACCGCGTTGGCAATAGAACCAAACTTATCGCCCAATACATTAGTGATCAAAGAGGGTGCCATAGGGGGAACTCCTCCACCCCCTACGCGAAAGGCATCCCCGGCATTATTGATAATGCCACTGCTAAATGTTTCTTTCGCTGTAGTATAGAGCGACTCAGGAGCGGATTGTGCTTTATTGATTATGCCGGCAAGACTTACCGGGATGATTGCATTCAATGCCCGTTTAATTCCCAATTCGCTTTCACCCAAATAGCTTGCGGCCTTGCTTATAAGGTCATTGTTGAAAAAACTCTTTACTGCATCCAAAAAATTAAAGTTCATAAACGTTGTTTTAATGTTTAGTAAATGCTTTTATTTCTTTTCTTTAGAAATAAATAAATAATACTGGCCGTATGCAGCCATTCCAGGAAATTATTTTACAGGTGACGAAGAATAAGCCAGGTGCAACCCGCTAATGTATAAACGAAGAGTGATCCTTAATTCTTTTTGCAGCAATCTTTTTGGTGGAGGGAATAGTGGGGAAAGCAGTTTGGTATCCATGCTAATTTATAGGTATTCTTAGTTGAAACCTAATTTTTGAAAGTATTCTTATCTAAACTTATTCATATTCCTGGTGTATGCGACACAAAAATCTACGTCGCTCGTTTGAATGTAAGGAAGAAATTTTTTTTAGTGACCTGGCGGATGTTTGAACCTCGAAAAATCGTCCAAGATTTATAAATCAGAGCAAGTAAAAGCGGGTGAGTTGGTTATTATTTCGTGAATTGGCGTTGATCTTACTTAAAATTCCTGCCACCCGGGAAAATTTTTTCATTTAAAGGTTCCCTCGTGTGGGATTGGTTATCTACCGATGGGGGTAAACTTTTCTCATCGGCCCTGGAAAGTGTTAGCAGCGGCAGGTTCTCATTGCCGGATGTAGTAAGATGACGAAGCAGTTTTGAAAAATCATAACATTTCTGGGCGATAACATGGATCACTTCTCCTTCCACTTGCAACCTGCCTTCTACCATAATCAACTTTGAATCCAGTATCTCCCTCCGGTATTTTTCAAAAAGACTTTCGAAGACAACTATGTTGGTATCACCTGTTTCATCTTCGATAGTCATAAAAATTATCCCTCCCGCCGTTCCTGGCCTTTGTCTTACTAAAACAAGCCCGGCTACTTTTACCCACTGCCCGTCTTTCCCTGCTTTTATTTCTTTAGCAGAAGAAATGTTTAATAATTGGAGTTTCTCCCGGATAAAGCTGACAGGATGTGCTTTTAAAGAAAGAGATAAGCTTGCATAATCCTGAACAACATGTTCTGAAAGCATCATTTCAGGAAGGGATACATTTTCTCCAATTGCTTCTGGTGATAGTTGGCCATAAAAGATACCCTGGGGCCTGTCTTTTGTAGATACTTCCCAAAGAGCCTGTCGCCGGTCGAACCCAATCGACCTGAAAGCATCAGCACCCGCTAGTTTGTTCAGCGGATCTTCTGTCAACCCGATATCCCGGAGTGCATTGATGGTAGTATACAATTCTTTCCGATGAGAAACGAGTAAAGCGATATCTTCTTCCTTTAATCCTTTGACCAGCCGGAAGCCCAGCCGAAGCGCATGGTAACTGCCCGATTTTTCTTCCAGCCGGTTGTCCCAGTTTGAATAATTGATATCAACGGGTCGCACTTCGACTGCATGTTTTTTCGCATCAATAACGATCTGTGCCGGTTGATAAAATCCCATGGGTTGGCTATTTAATAAAGCAGCTGCGAAAACATCTGGATAATGGCATTTGATCCAGGATGAAATATACACCAGCTGGGCAAAACTGGCGGCATGGCTTTCGGGAAAACCATAGCTGCCAAATCCTTCGAGCTGTTTAAAAACGCGCAGTGCATATTCAAGCTTATAACCTTTTTCCAGCATCCCTTTTGTTAGCTTCTCTTTGAATTGACTTACCAACCCGCTCGCTTTGAATGTTGCCATGCTCC
>DASSFT010000679.1:0-8087 GCA_035694045.1 Chitinophagaceae bacterium | reverse complement strand
ATATAGCCCGGCAACGTAGTTCCGTAATCTTCTGTGTACTGAACCCCTACTCTTTTCACTGATGTCACCAGGCCTCCCACGAACCTGACTGCTCCCGGAAGTTCATGGGGCGCATTCTTTTTTTCCAGTCTTAACCTTCTCTTTTCTTCTCTTCTTTTCTTTCTCATCATCTTTTTTGCCTTCCTTCTTTCCTTGGGCGTCATCTTGGCCAGCGAATCACGACTGATTTCCCAGGAAGGCGTCGTAACTGTTTTGTCATTCCTTGCATTCTTATCTGCGGTCTTTGTTTTATCGTCCTTTTTATTCTTATCGTCTTTAGCCCCTGCGGGTGGAATGGCATTCACGGCTCTCAGGAACCTTGATTTATTGTAAAGCTGTTCGAAGTTCAGTTCGCCGTTAAGTGTTTTTGTCTGGGTATTTGCAATGGTATTTCCAAGATTTCTTGCCAGTAGCGAAGAGGCCAGCCAGTTATACCGGGTAGCATAAGATGCCCGAACGGTAGTCCAGTCGAGCAGCGGAATTTTCTGCATTGGCAGGGTGTAAGTCAAAGTTGCGTTTTGTGAATATTGCGTGTTACGGCCACCCTTGAGCACGTTGTTTCGAACAATCTCTTTCTTTTCCTTGGTATCAATGCGCCCATAAGGTTCATCGATGCGGGCGTTATTGGTCGCCTGGAAATCGAAAGCGATAGACTTTGTTAGATTCCATTGCAAAATATAATAGCGGTCGAACGTAAAGTATTTATTGAAAGTTTCCGGTATCTTATACTGTCCTCCCCCGATATTGCGTATACGGGTAGCACCAAACTGGCGGAAGAGATCGGCCTTGAATGATAACTGGGAAGGGATCAGGTTGAAATTAAAGTCCTTGAACAGTGTCAACCATTTCGATCTCGACTTGATCATTTTTTTGAATGGCTCGATATATTTTGGTTGCGGCGCATAATTATAGGCGATAGCACCGCGAGTCCGGGTCAGCTCATCATTTTCGATCAGGGGATCATGATGAACAGTACTGATGTAAGAATAGTTGAAATCAAAATTGGAGATGCTCCATATCTTCGGCCGTTTACCGTCTGTTTTTAATTTTTTGACATTAGTAAGGTTCAATGTTTTGATCGTCGTTACATCCTGGGAATAGTTGCGGATCGAATCCTGCTTCGTCTTACTGGAAGCTTCGTTGATCTTTTGGGTTAACAGGATATCCTGGTCTAGCGGATCATATTGAGGAGTTGAGTTGACTTTGCTAAGACCCATATATACTGGTATCTGCAACCCGAATTTCTTAGGGAATAACTTTCCGGCTTCAATGTTTGCCGACATGTCAAACGTATAAAGATCTTCGCGGCTCCGCTGGTTCACTTTATCCTCGAGGTTTCCAAAACCGTTGCCCCGGTAGGTTCCTGCAAGGTTAATGCTACCGAGATCAGCCAGTTTAATATCTACCCTGGCCAGCGCGGCCACCCCGCTTTTTTCATCAAGATGAGAAAAACGAAGCTCATTAAACCATATTTCAGCGCAGGTAGGTTCGATCCTTTCATTTTGTACGGCGAGCATGATCCCTTTTACTTCGCCAAGATTGGGGTTGCCCATTATCGCAAGGGTCCGGCCATTCGGCAAGGTTTCAGAGTAATAGTTGGATGCAAGCCCTCCCTGGTTATTTCGTCTCGATTTTAATCTGGGCAGTTCCTGCAGATCAATATCCAGGTTATTTACTTCCGGCCATATTTTCAAACTGTCTTTTTCGCCCCATGCTGTTTTTTGAAGTGGTATTCTTACTTCATAATAATTTCCCTGGAAATCGTTCCCCAACCGTATTACTGCGATAAGGGTTTTGTTTCCTACGAATGTTGAATCTTTCCTGGCTTCAACGTGGGCAAACATCAGCAGTTTCCCATATTGACGCATGTCGAGATTCATTGTCTTGAACACTCCACGGGCCTGTCCTTTCTGAAGATCGCAGGTTTGGATACTGAGCGACTGCTCATTCAGAAACAGCTGGACATTGTTGTTGCTGAGCTGTTGTTGTCTTTCTATACCGGGAGGAATTACATAATGAATCGGCTCACGCTGGTCATTCTCTTCGAGATTTACAGCAAGTGTGTTGAATTCAACCGGATCAGGACTGGGCAGGTTTACATAGCCACCTACTGTATCGATATTGAACTGGAACTTGCGCCACTGGTTACGTACCAGCTCAAACTTACCAAAACGCATCACGACAGAATCATCAAATCCTGTAAGGAACATGCGGATGAAGCGGATGGATTTAAAATCAGGGATGTTGCCAACCTTGCTTTCATACTCTTTTACAGGTATGCGGTAAAGATACCAGTGTTCAGTGCGGATAGGCGCCCCGTCCAATGGTTTATATTGAACTTCTCTTACGTCGGTTATAAAGGGGTGAGTGCCGATCGGGTCTCTCCACATATCAGGCTTTACTTCCACTTTATACTGGAAATATTCTTCTACTTCATTCAGGGTGTTATCGCGGTTCAACTCTTCGGCATCGGGATATTGGGTAAATGCGCTTACGTACTGGCTATTGTTGTTCGCAATTGGTGAATTACCATGCGGGTTATTGATATTTTTATACCTGCCAAGTATGCCTACATGGTCGTGGTCAAAGGCATCACTGCGATAGGGCTGAAAATTATCTGCAGAAGGATCGGCCTGGGCTTTTGCAGCAATTCCCGGCGGCAGCGAATTCAGGTAATTACTGAACTTGGTCCTTTCATCTTCGTCCGAAAGTCCATCAAATCCCACATCCTGGTACTGCCTGTCATTTTCATCATTGCTGAATGCGTTGGTCACCTGTAACGGATTTGACGGCACTCTACCCCAAACTGAACCATTATCTGCAGGTGCATTGTTGGTTGGCGTAGGCAAACCGTTTTCATACTGGCGTTTACCGTCTTTCAGGATATCTTCTGAAATATTTCCGAGGTTGATATAGAGTTTACCATTCCCGCTCGGATTTGCATTATTCTTTATGAAAGGATCCATAACCCAGAATTCGATGAACTCGATATTGCCTGTTTCAAAATCGATCTGGTCAATATTGCGTTGGATACCTCCCCATCTTGATTGTGGGTTGAGCAATCTTCCATCAGGCCCGATACCGGCTGAATTAGCTGTTGGTGTCGTATTGAAATTGTAAGGGCCCCTGTCCTTCGGGTAAAAAGCAAGATCGAAGGTGGTTAGTAATCCCTGCCCGAAATCATTTGTGCGTTGCGGGAATATTTCCGTTTGCAACACCTGTCTTGTTTCCGGCTTTGACAGCTCCGTCAAATCATTTCGCAGCGGATTGTTTGTATTATTTCTTTCCTGGAGTACCGGCTCGATATTATACCAGGCGATCCTGGCCCGGTTGTATCCATACTCCAGGTTGTTATTCAATACAGCTTCGGGATATAACTGCGGAGTGGAGGCAAGGTTCCAGTTGATCAAGGGGAAGCGGAGGTCAATAGAAGAACGGGTTCCTTCAAAATCATCTATATAAATCTGTCCCTCGTTGCCTTTACCTATCTGCGGGGCATGCCCGGGGATCAGCATGGCGCCTTCCGCATAAGCACTGATTGACGACATTTCCCTTGTTGAATAAAAAGGAAGTTTATCCAGCCACTTGGTAAGCCTGGGCAGGTCACTGCGATAATCCAAATCCAGTCCGACCATTTTATTACGGATCGGATCATCACCGTAGGATTGTTTGACAAAGAATGGACGCTCGCCCAGCTTCACGAATGTTCCTCCAATGGTTAATTTCTTACTTGCTAAATAATCAACCCGCAATCCCAGGAAACTTCGCTGTTGTATGTTATACGCGGCCTGGTTCTCAAATTGAATATTTACCTGAACGCCGGAATTAATGATGGCCTGGTTGATCACCTTGAGTGTACCGAGATCGTAGTTGATCTCATAATCGATACCTTCCTGCAATGTTTGTCCTCCTGCTGTGACGGTCACTGATCCGCGGGGGATATTGTAGCCCAATTGAAAATCGGTGTTACCGCCAGATGATGAAGATTTTGATTTACCAGAGATCTTAAAACGGTTAAGATTGGCATACGTTTGAGCTATTGCCTTGATAGTATCGTACAGTGGATAAAAGAGATATTTATCGCGTTTGGCCTGGTCAGCGTAAAGATAGTCGAGATCATGACCGAAGGGCTCCAGTACAGGGAAGATGACCCGGCTCATGGATGAGATGATGGTGAAACCTTCGATAAAATCGAATTTACCGTCAATCTGCGGATCGTTCTGGTTATTTAAACGGTCGAGATTTACCTGTTGCAACAGGGGTTGTCCCTGGTATTGTTGTATAACATCCGCTGGTGGCAAGTATATTTTTTCTCCCAGGCTCGGCTCCTCGTAGGATACATTCAGGTCAAAATCCTGGCGTTCCAACTGGCCAAACCCTACCGAGTAAACGTTTTTCATCATCAGGTCCCAGAGGGGGAGGTTGGTACGCTGCGATGTCGCCTTTAATAATTTCAGGAATAAAACTTTCTGGGATGTACCTGTTGTATCCGGGGGCACATCCTGTGAAAATTCACCCACCTGGAAAGTGCGTCCATTATACTGGTACTGGAATGCTACCCCCAACACTTCTTCAGGTTGTAGTGTTTGATTCAAAGAAAGGAAGCCGATCTGCGGGTTGAAGTAATATTCGGAAGGTTGCAGTTTTCTCGCGAATGTTTTCTCGAATTCCTGTACAGGCGCCATCCCGAGGCCTAACAGCCTTGTTTGAACCAACGCTGAGTTCCTGTTGAGAGGATCGCTCAGAAGGGTCGAGTAAAGTGTGTTTGAAGAGTTGGCGGGTTTGGGATCGGAAGGATTACCAATCCAGTTTGGATTGTATGGTTGGCTTTCACCAAGGTCCATCAACGCTACGATATCCCTTGTGTCGGTAGTGGATGCCACGTTCCTGTTTGTTACCCAAACTTCTACCCGCAAAATATTTACAGGCGAATGTACAACGGGCAATTCCTTCATCGCGGTGTTGTAGTTATCATGGAAGTACTGGGCTAAAAGAAAATGGCGGTTCTCTTCGTATTCATCGGCCTTTAAAGAAAATCTTTGTGTCGATGATCCACCTTCCAGGGCCAGGGTCTGTCGCTGGGCCCTCTGGTTGGCATATACACCCGTGATAAATAATTTGCCAAACTGCAACTGGGTCTTTACTCCAAACAAGGATTGTGCTCCCTGTATCAATGTGCCTTTTGATGAGAAGTTGACGTTGCCAAGCATGAACTGCTTAACGATCTCATCATCACGGCCCCGGTAGTCGAGCTTGAGCTGGTTTTCAAATTCAAAATTGGCAAGCGTATTATAGTTGATCGGTAGTTTTAATTTATCGCCGATATTAGCATCTACCTGCAATTGGGCGTTCATATTAAAATCCAGCCCACCGTTTTTTCTTGCCCTTTCGGGGATCGTAGGGTTCTTTATATTTTGCCCCTGGTAGCCACCCAGGATATCTACATAGCCCGAAGGTTTGATATCGATCTTGCCGGTGCCCACGATACGGTTGAACCAGTCGTTCGACACCTTGAACTTAGGTTTGAACAGGCGACGGTTCATATCAGCGAGCATAGCCGATCTCTTGCGGAAATAATCGGCTTCGTCTTTTCTGCCTTGTAACTGGAGGAACTCCTCCATGGAATAAGCCGTCGGGGTGCGGTAATAATGATTACCTATTTTTTCAATAATATAATACTGCTTGGTTGCCGGATCGTATTCGATAGTTCTTTTATTGTAAGCCGTATCCCTGAAATCGAACGTATTCCGGTTCGGATTGGCATAGGGATCTCCATAACGGTCGAGACGGTTAGGAACAGTATCCCTGGGATTTTGCTGAAAATAAAAATCGTGATTATCGGCATGACGTGAGTATGCCTTCATGCATAAGGCAATAGAAATGGCTGATACTACCAGCGTACGGAAGATATGGGCTGACTTACAGTTCAATGGTTCTCACAATAAATTAATTCCGGTAAAAAGGTGGATCAGAGGATACGGAGGGTTTTTTTGATTAATTCTTCAACAGGCAGGTTTGGCTCGCTGCCCGCCACCTTATTAAGGGCCTGCTCAGCAGCCAATCGGTTAATGCCTAAAGCCGTCAGAGCATTTAACGCATCTTGCTGCAAGGTATTGTTTTTCATAGCCGGAATATTTGCTACCAGGGGGTGCTTAGCCAATTTGTCACGGAGCTCAAGGACAATGCGTTCGGCGGTCTTTTTTCCAATACCTTTTATCCCTTCCAGGGTCCGTACATCTCCACTTACAATCGCACGGCTCAGCTCTTCCGGTTTCATGTATGACAACATGACCCGGGCTGTTGAAGCGCCGATGCCGGAGACACCGATGAGCTGTTGAAACATTTCTTTTTCCGACGCCTCATAAAAGCCAAATAAAATATGCGCATCCTCGCGCACCAGCAGGTGTGTATATAAAGTTCCTTTTTCGAGATTCTGGATCCTGGAATAGGTATGCAGGCTGATTTGTACCTCATAACCGATTCCGTTCACATCCACCTGCACCGAGGCCGGCGTTTTATTCACAAAATCACCTTTCAGATATGCTATCATGGCTGCGAAAATAAGGGAATGAAGTGAGTCAGGAACGGGAAGCCGTTAGTCGTTAGTCGCTAGTCGTTGGTGGAGTCATGGGAACGCAGCAATTAGTATAAACGATTGTTTGCAATTTGCTGGTTTAGTAGTAAGGGTTCTGCCCTGGTGACTCCGTTCAATCGGTTCAGAACTCTACCATCAATACTCCCGGTTGTTTACCTTACCTTTGCCCGCAACATTTTAAATAGCAGAGAGATGAGTAAAAAGATCACTGCCGCTATCACCGCTATTGGAGGATATGTTCCCGAGGATAAACTGACCAATTTCGATTTGGAGAAAATGGTTGACACTACCGATGAATGGATCCGTACCCGGACCGGCATTGAAGAGCGAAGGATCTTGAAAGGCGAAGGCAAAGCGACTTCTGATCTGGCTGCACCTGCCGTAAAAGAATTGTGTAAAAAAAGAGGTATCGATCCGGGTGAAATCGACTGCCTGATCGTGGCAACTGTCACTCCGGATATGGTCTTTCCCGCCACAGCCAATATTGTTTGCGATAAGATCGGCGCGAAAAATGCCTGGAGCTTTGATGTCGGCGCCGCCTGTTCCGGTTTCTTATACAGTCTTACTCTCGGCAGCTCATTGATAGAAAGCGGGCGTTATAAAAAAGTAGTGGTTTGTGGCGCTGATAAAATGAGTGCGATCGTTGATTATAGCGATCGGGCTACCTGCATCATTTTCGGGGATGGCGCCAGTGCTGTTTTGCTGGAGCCGAATGAAGAAGGTTATGGTGTACTCGATAGTATCTTGAAAAGTGATGGCAGTGGTTGCCAGTACCTGCACATGAAGGCTGGTGGCTCTGCGCGGCCTGCATCTGTTGAAACGGTAATGGCTAAGGAACATTATGTGTACCAGGATGGCCAACCTGTCTTCAAGTTTGCAGTTAAAGGCATGGCCGATGTAAGCGCGGAATTATTGGAAAAAAATAAACTCTCAGGTAATGATATTGCCTGGCTTGTCCCCCATCAGGCCAATCTCCGGATCATTGATGCGACCGCTAACCGTGTGGGGTTGCCCAGGGAAAAAGTGATGATCAATATCAATAAATACGGAAACACTACGTCTGGTACAATTCCTTTATGCCTTTGGGACTGGGAAAATCAGTTGAAGAAAGGCGATAACCTTGTGTTAGCTGCTTTCGGTGGCGGGTTTACCTGGGGAGCTACCCTGGTGAAATGGGCTTATAATTCCTGATGGATTTTAGAAGCATCAATTCATAGCGCTTTATTCACCTGGTTAGCATGCATGACACCTCGGTAACGAAGGGGTATCTATCGAAATGCTGCCAGTATTTTCCCAATTATTTCTGTTTTTCTTCCCATGGTCTTGGCTTCACGAAGTATGATATTTGTGATAAGATGTATGCATTTTAATTGAATGATATTGGTAGTTTTCTGTATCCATGAGAGCTGTAGAAAATTTGCCGAACGGCAGATCCCGCATGATGCGGGATGGT
>DASSFT010000678.1:0-4575 GCA_035694045.1 Chitinophagaceae bacterium | reverse complement strand
GTCGCACCATTACTCCATAAAAATGTGCACCCGGTGCAATTCGCTGTGCTGAGAGTGACCGTGGTGCCACTGCAAACTGTATCAGCCGGCGATGTGGTAATCGTAGCAGTCGGTGGGCCGTTTAATACCACTACCTGTACTGCTGAAGATGTGTCAGAGGCGCCGCCATTAGTACAAGTAACAACGTTGCGATAATAGTGAGATACAGATTGGTTGGTAGTATAGAAAATAGATGTCGCGCCCCCGATATCTGACCAGTTCACATTATCGGTTGACGATTGCCAGCGATAATTTAAGGCTGAGGCAATAGTACTCCCGGTAAGACTAAGAATAAAGTTCTCGCCCGCGCAAACATTTAACTTGGAACTACTGGCCGAGCCTGCATCAGGTGTACCCGCACAGGGGGTATTGGGAGCAATATTAATGACATAATCTTCCGTCTCCCCGTAAGTATAAGTCATGCAGGGTTGCAGACCGGTTCCGGAAAAGTTCTCCGCAACAATTATACGCATCCCTGTCAAACCAGGAGAGGCCGTAACAGGAACAGCAAAACTGCCGCTAATGGTACGGGGGCTTTGGGTAGTTGCATTTTCAACATATACCTGTTCTCCCGGATCTGTAAATACTCCATTCCGGTTAAAGTCGATCCATACGGCGCAGCCGTTATCATAATAAGTTGGACCGTCACACTCATCTTCCTGTATGACAAACGGTACCGTAGTCCCTGGAATGAGAGTGGTCAGGGGTCCCAGCGGATAAAAATTGGAATACCTATTTAATATAGATCCCGGCCCGGGGGCTACCGTAGTACAGTTATAAGCATTGGTAGCACCATTAACCGTAACACTAAAGATTTCTTCATCTATGGTGCTGGTAGGGATTGTAGTACAATAACAAATTGTGGTCGTGACAAGCTGCGAAGCGGAAATAACGGTGACGCCGCAAGTGACTTTGCACCGGTAATACATATTTTCTGTCTGCGATGTGGTCAGCGTGGAATTGGTAGCGCCTGCTATATCATTCCAGTTCACATTATCCGCAGACGATTGCCATTGATAAGTTTGACTCGTTCCGGTTGTTCCGCCGCTAAGACCGACCGTAAAACTACTACCCATGCAGACGGGATTGGAACTAGCCGTCACTGTTCCGGGCGTCGGTGGATTGGTGCAGGGGCCGGCAGGTGCAGCTGTAAAAACAATATTGGGTCTCGTAGCCTGGTCGCCGGTATTCGTGGTAGTAGCTGTACCGCAAAGATTGCCATTGCTATCTATCCTGTAAGTATGAGAACCATTAAAGCTCAATCCAGTTGTCCATGGAATAACAGGATTGCCTGTATAAAAAATATCAGAGGTGTTATTGGGATCGCCACCGCAAATTTCTATGACAATATTATCGGTACCGTTCCAGGAAAATGGAGTTGTAAAAGTGAAATTATTTACGCCAAGTGCGGTCGTGTAATTGGTCGGACCATATACAGTAGCAGTTACTGTTTCCCATGACGAGGAGCTGAGCGAGGCTGTTGCGGTTGTACCGATCTTGATTGTAAACTGTTCGATTGCCGGATACATCCCGGTACTTGTTGTAAGACTCACAGCGTTGAACTTGATGCCGACGATATTACCGGCACTCATGCCTGCTGCCGTCAACTCTGAAGCGCGATACAAATACTGCATCCGGCTTCCCTCAAAGTAATCCTGCAATGGACAGGGATAAGTGGTATTGGCATTGCCTGTAGTTCCGGTACCAATCGTAAAATCAACCTGGGCTTTTGTATTCGTAAGGAAGATTACCGTAGTAGATAAAAGTAATAGAGATCTCCTGCAAACAGCAGAGTAGATTTTTCCCATAGCAGACAGTTATAGTTAGTGTATGTGTGTGTTTCAATTTCATTCAGCAATCATCCGGCATGAGCATGACAATAACAGTAGCGTCTTTGCAAACGCAGTGTTCACATAGTCATCCAAAAAGATAGAATAAACGATGGTTGTACCGATCCTGGTTAATTCGCCTTAATACTCTCTGATTTTGTCTTCAGAAATACTGGTCTTTCAACTCTAGGTTTTGCAAAGGACCGTTTTCAATGGATAGTGAATAGGATCTTAAATTGAAGGAGGTAGCTACTAATCTCAAAAAATTACTAACGCAATGTTATAAAAAAATTTGACTATTATCAAATCAATTTATGTTTTTGCAATTCTTTTTTTTGTAAAAAACTGATTTGTACTTTATACATATTGCATATTGATTTTGACGGTAACATGTAGAATCACTTCGACAATAAACTGTAGAATTTCTTTCCTGTCAATCAACTTCCGTACTTACGCTATCGTTTGCACATCCTGAAACACCGGCTATTCTTTGTTCAACTCATCACCGGCATCGTTTCCGGAAAATCATCATCGGTATTATCGATATTGTTATAGCTTTATGCCGGGTAGGTAAAGGTTAAGAATTTGAATTGTTTAAAGCTTTCAATTGGATTAATTATAGATTAAAATTCCTGAAATGAAGATTATTCATACTGTTCATCCGAATGATTTTGTCCATTATGCTACAACACAAATAAGAGAAAAGTTTCTGCTTGAGAACTTAGTAGTTGCAGATAAAATCGAATGCGTATATACACACTACGACCGGATGATCATCGGCGCTGCTCACCCGGTAAATACACAATTGGAATTAGGTACTTACGAGCAACTGAAATCAGATTATTTCCTCAACCGTCGCGAAATAGGAATTATTAATATCGGTGGAAACGGAAGTGTCAACGTAGATAAGGAAAAATTTGATCTCGAAAAACAGGATTGCCTCTATATTGGTAAGGGAAAACAAAAAGTTATATTCAGCAGTATCAATAAATCCAACCCTGCAAAGTTTATTTTCTTTTCGTGTCCTGCTCACCAGGAATACCCCGCCCGCCTGATGAAACCCGCTGAAGCCCTGCCTGCCGAACTCGGCAGCCTGGAAAATAATAATCACCGGGTGATCAATAAATACATCCATAATGATGGAATAAAAAGTTGCCAGTTGGTGATGGGTGTTACCAATTTCAAACAGGGAAGCGTATGGAACACGATGCCCCCGCATCTCCATGAACGCAGGATGGAATCGTATTTTTACTTTGACCTGGCAGAGGGACAAAGAGTGATTCATTTCATGGGCGAACCCAAAGAGACCCGGCATATCTTTTTGAACAATGAGCAGGCTATTCTTTCCCCGCCCTGGAGCATCCACTGCGGAGTAGCCACCGGCAACTATTCGTTTATATGGGCTATGGCTGGAGAGAATATGGTGTTTACGGATATGGACCCAGTACAACTGCAGTCCCTGCAGTAAATCACAAGAACCAAGAAACAAGAACCAAAAAAATAACAAATTCAAATATTTAAACTGGGGCTGCCAATTCCAATGATTTGATTTTTATAGCTTGGAACTTATTTGGTTCTTGGTATTTGGTTCTTGATTCTTATTAACTGATATTAAATCGAAAGACAGTAGTATGTTAAATTTCAGGGTAGATGATAAACTTGCATTAGTAACAGGAAGTAGCCGCGGAATAGGCCTGGCAATAGCTACTGCTTTAGCTGGGTCAGGAGCAGATATCATCGGTGTAAGCAGCAAACTGGAAGCTTCAGGATCAGCTTTGGAAAAAGCCGTCACAGGCGCTGGTAAAAAGTTTTATGCTTATCAATGCGATCTGGGCGACAGGAACTCCGTTTACTCGTTTTTAGAAAAAGTAAAAGCCGACCATCCACGGATCGATATCCTGATCAACAATGCCGGTCATATTCTCCGCAAGCCTGCTGCCGAGCATCCCGATGATTATTGGGATACAATAATCAATATAAATCTCAATGCCCAATTTATCCTGGCAAGAGAGATCGGGAAGCGGATGATCGAACAGGGTTCCGGGAAAATTGTTTTTACCTGTTCACTGCTTTCTTTCCAGGGAGGCATCACTGTTCCCGGCTACGCAGCCAGCAAAGGTGCCGTAGCTTCATTATTAAAAGCCCTGGCCAATGAATGGGCAAAGTTTGGAGTTAATGTAAATGGTGTAGCGCCCGGTTATATAGCCACCGATAATACCGCGCAATTAAGGGAAGACAAGGAACGCAATGCGGCCATTCTTTCAAGAATACCTGCTAATCGCTGGGGCACGCCGGAAGATATGGCTGGTGCATTCGTCTTTTTATCCTCCCCTGCTTCTGATTATATGAATGGGTCGATCATCACCGTTGATGGCGGATGGATGGGGCGTTAAACCTATAAGGTTTATGACGAAATCCATGAATTGGGAATCTCTCCTTAAAACCTTATAGGTTTACTTGACAATTGGGGCAAAAGAAGCTTCGCCGGTTGGTCTTACCCAGGTATTTTTTTACAACAGGAAGATTGCAGCGCGGGCAGGTCTTTTTGGTGTGTATCAGCCAGTGTTTCTTTAGCACATACGCTTTTTTCCATTTCAGAAAATCGAAGCTGTACTTGCGGGCTTCCCGGATCAATGCAGAAAGTTTTGCCGGCGGCAACTTTCCCAGTTTAGTTTCCGGATGAACCCGGATACGGAATAGAACTTCG
>DASSFT010000677.1:0-4064 GCA_035694045.1 Chitinophagaceae bacterium | reverse complement strand
CACGACTCACGACTCACGACTCACGACTCACGACTAAAACTTATCCCACCACAGCTTCGTAGTCACCACATCGCCCCCGATCGCAGAAGCAGCTTCATTATAATGTGCCGTGTTATAGTTCTGTTCTATGATCGGGTAAGTAAATCGTAGCGGTATCGCGCTTACTGCACGGAAAGCCGGTTGTAAACGTGGATAATCCAATCGTCTCCATTCTATCCAGGCATCAACACCCCGATTGTATAATGCGATCCATTTCTGCATTCCTATCTTACGTTTATAATTTCCGGGTGCAGTAAGATAATTTACATTGGGCTGGGCCAGGTAAGTCGTGGCTTCAGCAGCCGTACCTCCCCAATAGAGAACCGAGGCAGTCACCGCATTATTATAATGTCCCAACGCCGTTCCTCCTACACTAAATCCTCTTTCCACCGCTTCGGCCAGGAAGAACTCTACTTCCGAATAATCAAGCAATAAGCCAGGGAAATTGGGTGTCGTAATAGCCGTGGCTGGTTTTGAGTATGTACCATAGTTACTGCTTCTTCCAGGTCCGCCACCGGAATAACCCCCTGAGCCGTCGAGTGTGAAATAATCGTTGATCCTCGGATCGTTCAGGAATTTCATGGTATCGATGATAGGGGCAGCTGCCACAAAATCCTTTCTTCCGCTCTGTACCAGGTCTTCCCAAATCGGGTTCGTGTTTGGCGGAGCAGAAAGAAACTGGAACTCGGCGTTGTCTGCATTGGAGGTAAATACACCCGATGCAACCGCAGATTCAACTGTTGTTTTTGCTTTGGCCGCATCCGCGTCAGCAATCGTCATTCCCATTTTTAATTTTAATGAATTCGCAAACTTCTTCCAGGCAACGGGATCACCTCCATAAATAATATCAGCCGATCCAAAACTTTCGGAACCCGGATCCAGGGCTGCGATGTCCGCATTCAACCTTGTAAGAAGGGCATTGTAGATCGTAGCAGCATCGTCATACTTCGGAAAAACATTTTCAATATTCAACGCTTCGGTGTAGGGAACATTCCCGAATGTCGTCACGATATAATACCATGTGTATACTTCCATGATATCAGTTATGGCAATCTCGTTGGCTATTTGTCCTGCTTCCAGGTTTTGCGAAGGGATCAACTTCCTCGCTTCGGAGAAGTCCTTCAATGCATCGCGGTACAGGGGAGTCCAGAAATTTTGAGGAATACTTCTCGTGTTCAAATCATACCGGCTTTCATCCAGGTAGGTTACTTCCTGCCAGTACTGCACGATCAACCGGAAGATATTTATATTGACATTCGAAGAAACCAGCGTCCTGGCCAGGCTTCGCTGTGCATTGGTAAATAGTGTAGCCGGCGGAACATTGGTCGGGTTCTTGGGATCATTGTTAAGCTTTGTGATGTCCTTGGTACAGGCCGCCAACAGTAGCACCGGGATTATATAGATGAATAACTTTTTCATATTAGAATCTTAATTTAAGGTTAAGGGCAATAGTTCTTGTCGTGGGGTAAGCTCCACCCTGGTAACCCTGGAGGTTCCCGGAGCTGAGCGTTTCTTCCGGATCGGAATAAGGAAGATTCTTATGAATGATCCAGAGATTCCTGCCGATAAGGGAAATATCTATTCCTTTGAAATATTTTAACCCTGATATTGATTTCTGGGGAAAACTATAGGTCAGCACCGCTTCCCTCAATTTCACATAGCTTGCATCGTATACAAAGCCTGCCGAAGGCACCACTACATAACCATAAGTTCCATACTCGTTGGGTATCCTTGATGCATTGGGTTTACCATCCTGGTACACACCGGGAAGAATAACTCCTCCCCCGTCAGCCAGCGAATTCCTGGAAGGATTTCCAAGATCATTCTTGCCAGCCGTTTCAGGATAGAGACCTGTTGCTAACCCATAATACATATCCAAAGAAAAAACATCACCGCCCTTTCTTACATCGACCAAAAAACTAAAAGTAATATTGTTGAACTTAAAGGTATTGTTGATACCGCCGATCCAGTCAGGATTCGGGTCACCTATTACCTCATTGGAAGTCTGTGAGAAAATATAATACCCGTCATTGTCTACTGTTTTTTGCCCATTGGTATAAACAAAATTAGATCCCCTGATCGTACCATAGGGTTGATTCAATGTAGCATTCAGGGATACACCTCCCTGGAAGGTTGCTAATACGAGATTGTCGGCGCCGGGGAACAATTCAACAACTTTATTCCTGTTTCTCGTCCAGTTTAAATTAATGGTCCACGAAAAATTTTTATTCTGTACAGGTATACCGAACGCGGTCAATTCTATCCCGCGGTTATCGATCGTTCCGGCATTCAAAAATTTCGAACTATAACCTGTGGCCGTTGAAATAGCCAGCGGCAATATCTGGTCAATGGTCTTAGCCTGGTAATAAGCAATATCAAAACCAGCCCTGTTTTTCAGGAAAGCCATTTCCAAACCAATTTCGGCGCTACTTGTACGCTCAGGTTTTAAAATGGGGTTATTCTTTGTGCTGGGAACAGTTGTAGTAGGCTGGCTCCCAAATGGAGTGGTGATCGTATATACATCGAGCACACTATACAGCGGGGCATCATTACCTACCTGTGCATAATTGGCTCTAAGTTTGGCATAGCTCAACCAGTTGACAGTGGGAAGAAGTTTAGAGAATGTAAAACCACCTGATACGGAAGGATAATAATAAACATTGTTGCCTTCCGGAAGAGTAGACGAAGCATCGCGACGTATGGTGGCGTCTAAAGTAAGCATATCACGCCAGGTAACTGTAGCACCGGCAAAAACTCCATCCACTTCTCTCTTGCCATCAAATTCCGTTGGCGGATTAACTGGGTTGGCAGAATTGTTCAATGCGTAAATTCCGGCAACCGTTAGTCCACCATTAGTGGAAGCGTCAATACTTTGTGTATGCTGTTTACGGATATTCGTTCCAAGCAAGGCTTTGAAATTGACGTCCTGCGAGAAATTTTTATCCATGGTGGCGATCAAGTCAAAATTGGCTTCCCTGTAAGAACGATTAAACCTCGAATACCCGGGAATGTTGATACTGCCGACTGCCTGTCTTTCTTCCTGTATTTCATCATACTGGTCAAGACCTACACGACCCAGGATATTCAGCCAATCGGTTATTTTGTAGTTGAGGTTAACATTGCCGAAGAGCCTGTCGCGGGTATCCGTTTCAAAGCTTTCATACCTTGTAAAATACTGGTTGTCCCAGTAGATAGGTACAAGACCATTGACGGGATCGGTAGGATCAAACCAGTTCCAGGTGATGTTGCGGTGCGTGCGGTTGTAAGCATCCTGCTGCTCTTTGATATCGACATTTGTTTCCCACCATTGCCTGAAGTTGGTTGCGACATTATTATTATCATAGCCGGTGCCATATCTTCCTTTCCCTTCTATGTTGGCAAAATTAACGGTGGCACCTGCAGTCAGGCGATCGGTGATATTATAAGTACCGCCAAAATTGATAAGGTTCTTTTTAATGCTGCTGTTAGGCAATATCCCCCGGTCATCATTGCGTGTATATCCCAGTTTAAACGTCCCTTTGTCGGAAGCTCCATCGATGAAAATGCTTTGATTAGAGGATATCTGTTTTTGAAAAAATTCAGCAGGACCATTCGCTGCAGCGACCCAGGGTTTGGTTTTAAGATAATTTGGAGAGGTAGAGTCAAATGCATCCCAATGATATATCATGAGGCTCGGATCAAAAGCACCGCCATAAGATGCATCTTCTGTAGTGGGAGTAATAAGGTCAGGATTGCCATCGCCATCTACATCGCGATAAAAAAAGTAGCCGGTCGGATCTTCATAATACTGGCCATACCCTGCCCCATATTGATTCTGGTATTTGGCGAATGTTTTCCTGTCGATTGAGCCGACAGTGATACCTGAGTTAACAGTGATCCCCAGTCCTCTTTTTGCTTTTTTCGTAGTGATCAAAATAACGCCGTTGTTGCCACGTGATCCATACAATGCGCTGGCAGCCGCGCCTTTCAGTACGGTGATTGACTCAATATCATCAGGGTTTATGTCCGCCGCGGCACTTCCATAG
>DASSFT010000676.1:0-4053 GCA_035694045.1 Chitinophagaceae bacterium | reverse complement strand
CAATGGCCCGATAAAACTCATCTCTCACTTCAATTTTAGTCATATCCTTTTCTTCTTCGTTGGCTGGTGAAAGATAGGTGCGCATCATGTCTCCTACATCACTGGTGAAATAACCAGGCATCATCGTATCCAGGTCAATTACGCAGAGGCCCTTGTCATTGTCATCAAACAATATATTACTGATCTTGGTATCATGATGAATGACCCTGAGGTGAAAACCAGGATCAGATCTTATTCTTTCGTAAGTCCCGGCAATATCCGACTGTTGAACCAGGCTTTCGCAAAGATCTTTCGCCCCCGCAATTCTATCCTTATTTCCATTTTTTAGTGCAGCAAGAAACTGTTGGTATCGCAAACCAAGATTGTGAAAATCGGGGATAGTGATCCGGAGCTTATCCATATCAATACCGGAGACTAGCCGAGTAAACCGTCCGAACTGGGCAGCAGCTTCATAAGCCTGGGCAGGAGTTTCCACAATATCCTTTGAATGCGATCCTTTGACATATGGAAATAACCGGAAATAACCCTGGCCTTTCATGAACACCATTTCATCCCCTTCTTTTGAAACTAAGGGAGCAGTGAACAGGTACGAGGGATGATGCCGCGCCAGGTGGTCTTTGACAAGTTTTATATTATTGGCAATATGCAACGGTGCCTTGAAGACGTTGTCGTTTATCTTTTGCAGGATATATTCGTTCCCGGATGAAGTTATTTTCCAGGTATTATTAATGAGCCCTGTGCCGAAAGCTTCGAGTTTTATTTCATCCTCATCAAATCCCCAAGACGTTAAAACAGTTTGCATCATGCCAAAAGCGGTGTTGGTTAGTAATGATCAGGCGATCAAAATTCGTCATTCAATGCGAACACCGGCTTCCTGTACATCCATTGACCAGAAGTGAAATCAGGAAACTCCACTGTTTCGTTGCCTAATTCAATAGATTGTTCGCTCAATGGAGTGATGGCGCTCCAGGCAGCTGCATCATAAACATCCATGGGAGTAGCTATTTTTCTTTTTACCGATTCAATGAATGAATGGATCACAAAAAAGTCCATGCCACCATGACCAGCGCCGCTTGTTTCCTTGCTCCATCTCAACCACAGGGGATGATCATATTTATCCAGCCAGGTCTTTGCATTGTCCCATTGATGAGGTTTGGCAGATTTTTCCTGTATATAAACGCTATTGTTCACATCCATCCACAATCCTTCCGTTCCCTGTACCCGGAAGCCCAGTGAATAAGGTCTTGGCAGCCCCGTGTCATGTTGCAACAGGACCGTTTCTCCATTGGCGCAGCTAATTGAAGTAGTCACTACATCGCCCAATTTAAAATTCACTTTTGCATTTGGGTGATTGGGGCCTCCCTGTTTTACTACATGGTTATGCAGGCCCCTTGCCTTGGATGAAAAGGAACATATGGAAAGAAACCTGTTACCCCTGTTGATATTGATATAATTGGCAACCGGTCCTATGCCGTGGGTCGGATAAAGATCGCCATTACGGTATACCGAATGATTCGTGCGCCATTTGGCTTCGGAAAAACCTTTGTCACCAAATTCAACCCCATGCCCATATGGATTTACTCCATCGTTAAATTTTACTTCGCGCAGGTCATGCTGGTAACCGGCCTGCAGGTGGATCAACTCACCCAGCAAACCCTGCCTCACCATATTTAATACCGCCATCACATCACGGCGGTAGCAAACATTTTCCAGCATCATCACATTCGCATTGTACCGCTCCGCGGCTTTGACCACATCCCAATGGTCCTGCAAGGTGATTCCAAGCACAACTTCTGTACCCACATATTTAATACCCGCCTCTATTGCTCCAATGACTATGGGCTTATGCCATTCCCAGGGTGTGGCGGTGATGACTGCATCAAGGCCTTTTAATTCCAGTAATTTTTTCCAGGCATAGTTATCCCCGGTGAACACCTGTGGCATTTTCTTACCAGATTTAGCGATTACTTCCTTAGCCATATTCAGCATGCGGTCTTCCACATCACAAATAGCAACGACTTCCACATCGTCTCTTCTTAACAAAAGGTCAAGATGGTCCTGGCCCCTCAAACCGGTGCCGATCAATCCTATTTTTACTTTAGCCTCCGTGAATAAACCTGTCGAAGGCAATATGGCGAACGAAGCGGCAGCGAGACTGCTGTTTTTTATAAATTCTTTTCTTCTCATGATCTTTTTTTATGGGTCAATGATTCAAAATGAAAGGTAGTTTAATTTGAAAATTTGAAAGTTTGAAAATTAGAGAATTTGAAAATGAGGTAAATTTAAAGCCCGAATGGGCATTTATACATTTAATATCCAAATATGTCAACTACAGAAGAGCATATTGTAAAAATTCTTTCAATTCAACCCGTAACACATAATGTAAGGTCCTACAGGTTCGAGAAGCCGACAGGATATAGTTTTCATCCCGGCCAGGCTACGGAAGTGTCGATTAATAAGGAGGGTTGGAAGGAAGAGAGGCGACCATTTACGTTTACCAGTTTGAACGAATGGCCCCATCTTGAATTCACGATAAAGAGCTATACTGATCATAAAGGCGTTACCAATGAACTCTGGAACCTGGAGGCTGGTGACGAACTGATCATCCGGGATGTGTGGGGCGCTATTGCTTATAAAGGTGAAGGGTATTTTATCGCTGGTGGCGCTGGTATTACTCCGTTCATTGCCATCTTGCGCCAACTGAAGAAGGACAATGCAATAGGTAATAATCAACTTTATTTCAGCAATAAGACCCCCAGTGATATCATTCTCCACGATGAGCTGGACAGCATATTGGGCAGGAATGCTCACTATATAGTCACCGAGGCCGGTGATTCCCGCTATAAAAAAGCCTACATCAACAAGGAGTTCCTGGTATCCGAAATAAAAGATTTTAAAAAACCATTTTATATCTGTGGTCCGGATAAAATGATTAGCGATATCGCAGCGACCTTAACCGGGCTGGGTGCCAACCCGGAATCCGTTGTTTTTGAAAAATAACAGCACCTGAAAGAACCAGGTTGGCCATGGAGAAGACATAGAAGCCGCAGAGATTTGGTATCGAAGCTTTCCGTGGGATATAGCGATAAATTGATTATATTAGTTTAACCTTAACCAAAAAAAATCGCTATGAACGTTCCACTGCCAACACCATCGGATCCCTCATCGATTATTATTACTTATAAAACATTGCGCAGATGGGTAGGCTGGCTTGGCCTTACCCTTCCTCCTGTATTAGTACTGGGATCATTCATAATTGATAAAACATGGCATGTACAGATATCGGTGAGTGCGTATTATCATACAGGCATGCGAAATGGCCTGGTAGGTTGCCTGTGCGGGGTCGCATTGTTCCTGGTATCGTATCATGGTTACAAATGGTATGATTCGCTTATAAGCAAAGCTGCCGGTGTGTTTGCTTTGTGTGTAGCTTTTTTCCCCACTTCGCCTTCAACAGTAAAGGATGATCTTTTCAGCAAACTGCATTACATCACCTCCGGGTTTTTCCTGGTATTGCTTGCCTGTATGTCGATTTTTCTTTTTACCAAGAGCGAGGGTATCAAAACATCGGAAAAGAAAAACCGGAACCGTCTTTACAGGATCTGCGGTATCGGCATGCTGGTCTGCGTTGCTGGCATACCTATTGACAGTCTGCCCGGCATCCACGACCGCATCATCCATCTCAAGCCCACGCTTATTCTTGAAGCGGCAGGTCTCATCTTCTTTGGGGTGTCGTGGCTGATCAAAGGAGAAGGCATAGCTCCATTGAATGATAAGCCTGTTGATATCCGCATGGTAAGTAAAGAACAGGAAGACGATCCCGATAAGCAAAAGGAGAAAGTTGCCGTCGAAGTCAGGCAATAATTTACCAGACCTGGAATATCTCTCTTGAACCAGTAAGATACATGTCGGTATACCCTTTCATTTTCTCCTGCATTTTTTTCATTTCTTCGGTATTCTCTTTATACTTCTCCCAGCTTTGCTCATAAGCCGTGAGACTATCAAATTTTGATACCATGATAACCCGGTTAAACTGGCCCGTCATATCGGTCA
>DASSFT010000675.1:0-6231 GCA_035694045.1 Chitinophagaceae bacterium | reverse complement strand
ATACTCGCTACATTAACCCTTCCTTATATTAAGCACATCGCAACGATCCGGGAAACCCTGAGTATCCTGAATTTGCAAACCTGTCTGTTTTTACTGTTAACTACCGTTATCGTTACTGTTTTAGCCGGCCTTTATCCCTCCTTAATTCTTTCGGGGTTCAAGCCAGCTCTGGCTTTGAAAAACAAAATAACTTCTGCAACAATTGGAGGCATATCGGTAAGAAGAGGACTGGTGGTTTTACAATTTGCTATTTCGCAGGTTTTGATTGTCGGTACCATTGTAGCCATCGGCCAAATGAACTTTGTACGCCATGCGGATCTTGGTTTTACCCAGAACGGGGTGTTTGTTGTAAATGTGAATACTGACAGTGTAGTCGTTTCAAGACTACCAGCCTTTAAACAAAGTTTGTCCAAACTGCCCGGCGTTCAATCGGTAAGCTTCAGTAATGATGTTCCTTCATCGGACAACAACTGGTCAACCAATTTTGCGATTGATCATAAACCGGATGAAGAGTTTCACCTCTATCTGAAATATGCAGATGAAGACTATTTTAAAACCTATGGACTACAGTTGATTGCCGGGAGGCCATTTACAAAAAGTGATACAACCAATGAAGTTGTAGTCAACGAAACCCTTGCAAAAAAACTGGGAGTACAAGATGCAAAGAGGATGATAGGTAAAGAGATCTCGCTCGAGGGTTGGAAAAAGATCGTTGGTGTAGTAAGGGATTTTAAAACCAATTCCCTCCGGGAGGAAGTAAAGCCAACAGCTATTGCAGAACAAAATGAGTTTTATGGGACGGCGGGTATCCGGTTAACATCGGGAAATACGGCTCAAACAGTCGCAGCAATTCAAAAGACATGGGATCAATTTTTCCCGGAATACGCTTATACCAGTTTATTCATGGATGAAAATATCTCCAAATTCTATGAGCAGGAAGATCATCTCTCTTTATTGTATAAAATATTTGCAGGCATTGCCATCTTCATTTCATGTCTCGGTTTATATGGACTGGTCTCCTTTATGGCGGTACAAAGAACAAAAGAGATTGGGGTACGAAAAGTATTGGGAGCATCTGTAACGCATATCATTTACCTCTTCTCGAAAGAATTTACGATACTCATTTTAATTTCTTTTTTGCTGGCTGCACCAGTTGCTTATTACATGATGAATGACTGGCTTACCAGTTTCGTATTCAGGATAAATATTAATGCCGGCATTTTTGCGCTTGCAGTGATTGTATCCATCCTGATTGCGTGGATAACGGTGGGATACAAATCGGTAAAAGCCGCACTGGCTAACCCTGTGAGGAGTTTAAGAACCGAATAAAACTCGCACACATGCTAAAGAAATCCGGTGAACAGCTTAGGAACAGAATGATCAACCCTTAAAGAAAAGTATGTCGCTACAAAACATCAAACAAATAGTTCGCAGCCTCTGGCGTTACAAGAGTTTCAGCGTAATAAACCTTTTGGGTTTATCACTGGGAATCGCCGCCATCATCGTCATTTTCCTTCTTGTCAACTACGAGAACAATTTCGATAAATTTCACAAGGATGACAACAACATATATCGCGTCGTTGCAAAAAATGAAGCAAAGGAAACTTCCGCCTATAGTGCAGCAGTTCCCTATTCGCTCGCAAAATTGCTTCGAACGGAATTGCCCGGTTTGCCCGCAACGGAGATACATTATGTGAACGACATGAACATCCGGATTGGCAACAATAGTCCTTTCAGTCAAAAGCAGGTTTTATTCGGCGATTCACTTTTCTTTAAGGTCTTTGATTACAGCAGTATCAAGAATTTCTGGATCACCGGGAACCCCGAAACCGCATTGAATGAACCACGTAAAGCGATCCTGACGGAAAGCACTGCAAAAAAATTCTTTGGAAATGAAAATCCTGTCGGCAGGATTTTACGCCTGGATAATAAAGCCGATGTGGAAGTGGTGGCTATTGTAAAAGATCTCCCGGCGACTTCCCATCTTCCTTTTTCAATGATCGTTTCATTTTCCACGTTGACCAAGGAATTCGTCGCGGGTTTGGACCTTGACCAGTGGGGTGTAAGGAGCAATGGTTATTGTTATACAAGGATAAATAATAATACCCGCCAGATAGAACAGGCTTTACATGCAATCGTCCAGAGAAACGCAGAGACAGATCGTGAAAAGCAAGAAAGAATGTACCTCCAGCCGCTGGGGTCAATTCATTTCGATTCGACATTTGCTGACAGTAACCCGTCTTATACTGTTGGTCCGAAATATATCAGCATGTTAATACTGCTTGGCTTTTTTATTATCATGGTCGCTTGTATTAATTATATCAATCTTTCCACATCATTGGCCTTTTCCAAATCGAAAGAAGTGGGTATTAGAAAAACGATCGGGGCTTCCCGCCGCCAGTTATTCTTTTATTACTTGTCTGAGACATTGTTACTAACGGTTCTTGCAACTGCCCTGGCGTTCATATTAAGTTATGTGTTATTACCGGTGATTAACACGCTACTTGAAAAATCGGTTTCTTTCCGGCAACTATTGGACCCGATCTATATCGGTTCCGGTTTGATTGCTTTATTACTGACTAGCTTTTTATCAGGTGTTTATCCCGCATTGGTATTATCCGGGTTTAATCCGATAGTATCATTGAAAAACCAATTCATTCTCCCAGGCAGGTTTTCGACATTGTTCAGAAAAGGGTTGATCGTATTTCAATTCACTACCTCGATTGCACTGATCATCTGTACTGCCATCATTGCAAAACAAACGCAGTACTTCAGCAAAAGGTCCTTGGGCTTTAATAAGGAATCGGTTGTTGAAGTGGCCTTGCCTGTCAACGATAGTTCAAAAATGGAAAGTTTCAGGAATTTATTGGAAAACGATCCTGGCGTTAAAAACATTTCCTTTTGCCTGGGGGCACCCGTCTCTGACAATGGCTTCAATACGAGCGTTAAGGCGCCGGAACTTTTCGGGAAAAATGAACAAAGTATTAAACTGATTCCCTGTGATATAAATTATCTTACTACTTATGAAATAAAACTGTTGGCAGGCAGGTGGTTCTTTCCGTCTGAAGAAATATACAGGGATTCTGTCACGGCTATTGTTATTAATGAAACGATGGCGAGAACATTGGGCTATCGCGATCCCGCTGATGCAATAGGGAAAAAAATTATGATCGGGATAAATGACCTTAACCTGCCCATTATCGGAGTCACCACGGATTTCCATACCACTTCCCTGCATAAGGTAATACAGCCGACCGGCCTTTTGCCTTTCGGATTCTTTTACTATGCTGCTGGCATTCGGATTGACCCTTCAAACATCAAAAAAACACTCGGAAGTATAGAAACAGCCTGGAAAAAAATTTACCCCGAGAGTGTATATGAGTTTAAGTTCATTGATGAAACACTTGCAAAAAGATACGAACAGGAAACAAGGGACTATAACCTGTTCAAAGCATTTTCTGTCATTTCAATATTCATTTGTTGTATCGGACTCTGGGGACTAATTGCATTTGTAGTGGTCCGCAAAACAAAAGAGATCGGGATCAGGAAAGTGCTGGGTTCAAGCATAAGGGGAATTGTATATCTCCTGTCAAAAGATTTTCTAAAACTGGTGATCATAGCTTTATTAATAGCTTCCCCGATTGCCTGGTATTTTATGAACAAGTGGTTGCATGACTTTGCATATCGCATCACTATTAGTTGGTGGGTATTTGTTATTGCCGGCATTGCAGCAGTCGTCATCGCTTTGATAACAATTAGCTTCCAGGCTATCAAAGCAGCCATTGCTAACCCGGTGAAGTCGTTGCGAACAGAGTGAATAATCAAATAGTAGCGAAATAATTTGCCGTCTCGGCATCATTGGTTTGTTTTCTCATGTGAATATCGTCCCCTGTTTCTACGGGGGACTCTTTTTATGGTTTTTAGTTTCGCAAGTCAGGATGGTAAATTTTAAATCAAAGTTTTTTCATATGAAATATCATTTTCAACTAAAAATATTCTTGTCCGGTTTTCCGGGAACCTTAAAACGCTTATTTTTGCTGCCCCGAATGGGGAAATGGGGGATTAGCTCTCCCGATAGCTATCGGGATGGCTAGAGCGTCCTGCATTTGCAGGAAGGTCATTGGTCAATATAATTTGGGGGATTAGCTCAGTTGGCTAGAGCGTTTGCATGGCATGCAAGAGGTCATCGGTTCGACCCCGATATCCTCCACCTTCGCCCCGCCGAAGCTTTAGCGTAGGCGGGTCTTTCTTTTGCGGGGCTTCGGTCGACGAAGTCCACTGGCCGGAATCCATTAATCGTATTTTTCAATAAGCTTGTTTCAACAACAGGCTTATTTTTTTCGAGTACTGCGAAGGGCTAGAGCGTCCCGCAAGCTTGCGGGAAGGTCATCGGTTCGTCCCGATCCCTCGCCCGCCGAAGCTTTAGCGTAGGCGGGTCTTTCTTTTGCGGGCTTCGGTGGACGAAGTCCGCCTGTCGGGAATGCATTAATCGTATTCTTCAATAAGCTTGTTTCAATAACAGGCTTATTTTTTTTGAATACTGCGAAGGGCTAGAGCGTCCCCCAAGCTTCCGGGAAGGTCATCGGTTCGTCCCGATCCTTCGCTTCGCTCAGGACCATCGGGACGGTAACCTCCGCCAAGTCCCGATAAATCCGGACTTTTTAGGGAACAATTTTTCGTTTATCTGATTTGCTGAATTGCTGGCTGAAGAAATGGCTAATTCAACTTAATTAAGGTAAATGAAAATAAATGTGGGATAAATGGTAACCAAAGTTAACAATTGATAGCGTATCAAAGGACAAACGGGTTGGAGTGATGCTCCATCTCGCCTTATCTTACTTTCTCAATTTCATTTGATGAAAACATCTGCACGGAATGCTACGCTGTTTATTTTTTTTCTCTTTCTATTTTCTAATGGCGTACAAGTCTACCTGATTACGCAACGCATTGCAGGGACAAAATCAAAATTCAATGAGGCCTGCACGAATGCCCTGCTCACGACTCTTTTTGAATACAATAAATCAAAGGGAACTGGCACTGCTTCAAAACCAAAGCAAGCATTGATCGCTTATTCGCTGGATCAGATGGCTGTAAACCGGCTCGATTCGCAAAACATAGCAGTGAGTTCTCCATCTTCCAGGCTTTATGCCATCAGGGCAGAACCGGCATCGGTTGAAGTAATTATAAACAGACCAAAACCTGTTTCACTCGACCTGGCTTTGCTTGGCAGTCTTTACGAAAGAGCACTAGATTCATTCAAAGTCCATTCGAAATATCGTCTTGATACGTTTCCTATACCATTCCAAACAGGAAACAGCAGGATAGCCCTGCCTGAGCGGATCAATAATGCGTGGTTAATGAAAAGAACAAAAGCATACCCTTACGCCACCAATCCACAGCGCATATTTTTTTATCCAACCGCTTTGGTCTTTGCCGAACTTAAATACGACTACCAATTTTTTAAAAATGACCTGTTATGGCCGATGCTGGCATTCTCCTTCATCCTGCTCATTAGCAATACGGCGCTCGTTTTTGTATATAAGACTATCCGAAGGCAAAAACGGATCAATGAAGTAAAGACTGACTTCATCAACAATATGACCCATGAAATGAAAACGCCGATCACAATTGCCTCAGCAGGGTTGGAAGCACTGGAGCATCATATATCACCAACTGAACGCACGGGCTTTTATTTGCATACAAGCAAAAGGCAACTGCGCCTGCTCGATGATTTCGTGGAAAGGATCCTGGATGCAGCGGTACAGGACATCCCGGACTTCGGTTTGAAAAAAGAAAAAATAGATCTGCATACTCTTTTCGATGAGTTGACACAAAGCCATTCGGTTCTCAATAAAAAGAAGGTCAGCTTCCGGTTAGCCGGGCAATGGCCTGCCTTTATATTAGGTGACCGCCTCCATCTCGAAACTGCCTTTCATAACATTATCGATAATGCCATCAAGTATTCCAAAGGTTCTGTGGAAATTGATATTGATATTGCTGAAAATAACTACGATTGTACGATAAAAATTCGTGACAATGGAATGGGAATACCGCCGCAGTACATTAAAAACATATTTGAAAAATTTTTCCGGGTGCCGCAGGGTGATGCTCAATCCATAAAAGGATTTGGACTTGGCTTATACTATGTCAGCAACATCGTTAAAAAACATTCGGGCAACATCACTGTACATTCGAAATTGCAATCAGGAACAGAATTTATCATAACTCTAC
>DASSFT010000674.1:0-4056 GCA_035694045.1 Chitinophagaceae bacterium | reverse complement strand
ATTCTTTCCCAACGGTGTTCAATACCGGTTACAATAAGAGGACACTTGCGGAATTAAAACTCAGCCAAATTGGATCACTGGTTATGGAACATTCCGGGATTTTTTAAAAAGCACGTCTACCCTATTACACAGATTTCATCTTTTTATTTTTAATTCTCACTATCTGCCCTCAATTATAATTTTTTGCAGGAAAGAAGATGATCTCATCTCATTTTTTACCAGCTACGGGTGACTTATTCTGCCTGTTCCATTAACGGGGTACATAGACTGCATAGCCCCTGGGCGGAGCCCAAAAATCGGACACACCACTGCCATTGGTCCATTTATTTTCGGGAGCATTGATGGTATTTTTTCCATTCCAGGCGATAGGATTAAATTCTTTGCCGGCCCATTGGGTGGTTACCTCTCTCCCGTTCCATCTCCCACTGTTGTTTAACACGAATACCAAACCGCTATGGGAGTCATTGCCGCTACGTTGCATGATGTAGAGATCACTATCGCAATATAAAATCTTCGTTGTACCGCCGGCATACTGTTCATGGGATCGCACCAGGGCCTCAATTCCGTTTGCTGTACCCGGCATTGCAAGTCCATAGTTAAAATAGTCCTGCCAGAAAATGCAGGGATAACCTTCATGTGTGAGAATAAACGCGTAGGCCAATATCTTATCGTTGATAATAGGATCGCCGCGGGCAACATCGTGGTTTTCGATAAACGTTACTGCCTGTAAAGCCAATCCATCGTTGATCAATGTCCCATTTTGGCAAAGTATCCTGAGATCAAAGCCGTATTGATCGCAAAGGGCTTTCAATCGATAGCGGAGCGGAAAATCAAATGCGCTTACCTTGTTATCGGCACTGGCATTCGTTTCTTTTAGCCAGTTCGTGATAAAAAGATCATCGTCCCAATACTCTCCCACTCCAAACGGGCAAAATTTATTCGACCCATTTTTTTTATATACCCGTTCGAGTATTGCGGAAATAATCCAGGTGCCATATCCTTTTACAAAATCATACCGCAATCCATCTATCCCGATTTCCTCGATGAGCCACCTGGCGTATTCCATGATTTCGGAATATACATAGGGATTGCGATGACAGAGATCAGGCATCCCTTCAAAAACCCTGTCATCAATACGTTCAAAATAGGAAGGATGATAACACGTCCAGTCCCGGGCAAACTTTTTACTCCCCGGTTCATATTTTGTCCAACGCTTTATGCCATCGAGCTCATTGATCTCTTCCGCATCCGCACCATTGGTGTGATTGAGTACCAGGTCTGCATACACCTGCATTTTGCGTGAATGCGCTTCGTTGATGAAATCCTGCAGTTCTTGCTGTGATCCAAACCAGGTTTTTATCGAACCTTTCTGATCAATACTTCCCAGGTCATAGAAATCATAAGGATCATACCCCATCGAAATGCCATCTATATTTGGGGCTTTACAGGCAGGAGGCAGCCAGATAGCGGTGAAACCGGCGTCGGCAAGGGATTGTATTTTTTGTTTCAGAAAATTCCACCAGTTATACTCCTGGTTTTCGTGCCTGGGACAATCCCAGTAAAAGGCTTGTAGCATCACTCCCATAGCAGCTGGTTTAAGGTCGTATAAAGGTATACTAAAAAGAAGCGAAGAAAGCCCGGCAATTATTACGGAGTTGTTAACGGTTTGCTCGTGTAGGGATGCCAGCTAATCGCCCGTAGCGATAGAGCAATCAGGAAAATACTTATTGCCAGTGCCGAGGCAGCGATAAGATAAAGAATCGTTGTTGCCCCGATCCGCGGAACCAGGTAAATGTAGAGTCCCGCGGTCAGCGTTATGATACCGCTCAATACAAGCCACACCGTTTCTTTTATTTCCTTATGCAGGTGGATAGCCATTATGATCTGCAATACTCCTCCGACAAGTAGGTTAATGGAGACTATAAATCCAAGAAGAAGCAATGTGATATCGGGATATACACGAGCGATCACGCCGGTAACGATATTTAATATTCCATATGCCATCAAAAACATCCAGTGATTTTCTGCTTTCCTGTTTCGCCAGGCACCCAGGCTCAACGCAAGTCCTTTCAACAACATATATCCCGCAAAAAGCCAAAGCAAGGACAATAGATGTAGAAACGGAAAGGCGAGCACTACAACTCCGAACGAAAGTGAACAGATTCCGGAAATGAGCAGATGTATCCTGGCTTTGTACAGTGTTTTTTTCATGTAATAAACGGCCTAAGTTAAACTTTGTTCTGTTGACATACCGTGTTTTAGTAGGCACCTCGATCCAGCCTTACTATTGCAGAGATAGTATGATGAGATGAAGTTTCATGATTTTTTAGCATGGCCGGAAATGATTCTCCCGACCCATTCAGCGGTTTCATGTACGAGGATCTGCATTATATCCTTCTTCCCGGCTTTGAAAGCATGGTTTGCTCCTTCTATTTTTACCAGGTCAGCCAATGGCAGTTTCGAACACACAGATGTGATCAATCCCCATGTGGCTAATTCGTCCTTTGTGCCCTGCAAGAATAGCATGGGCACATGCACCTCTTTTAAATGATCCGCCCTATCAACTGATGGCTTGCCGGTGGGATGCAGGGGGAAGCCATAGAAAATGATTCCCTTTACAGCATCATCATGATGTGCCGACAAATATTGAGAAGTCATTCTACCACCAAAGGACTTGCCGGCAGCAAAAAGAGGAAGTTCCGGGAATAATTTTTTTGCTTTGATTATGGCGGCTTCAATAGTTTGATGAGCAACGGCCGGCGTATCCGGTCTTCCCTTTTTATTTTCTGTAAAAGGGAAATTGAATCGCAATGTGGAAATTCCTGCTTCCCCAAGGGATTCGGCAAGTGTCTTCATAAAGGAATGATTCATTCCTGCACCTGCTCCGTGGGCAAGAGTGATGATACATTTACTTTTTTCGGGGATCATGCATTCGGCCGACACCGAACCAATCGATGGTGAGATCTGAAGTGAAAGAAGTTTGGTCTTCATTGCCGATGGTTTTCGCGTTGGTGAAGATAAGTACAACCATAAAATGATAGCTGGAGGCAGGCTATTTTTTTAAAAAGAATGAACCAAATAGATGTATAAGTGTGATGGAGAACATGCCCCATTTCATTCACCATTTATTACAGTTCGATCTTCTCTTCCTTTTCATCAGCTGTGTGAGCAACTAGGTTTGCAAAAAAATCAACATGCAAAAGCGGGTATTTTATAATCCAAAAGTAAAAGATAAAGTAACCGTGCTGAAAACAGCTGGTGAAACCAACAATGATCATATCCTGGTGGAAGTCGAACTGGCTCCCGGTGGAGGCACACCTAAACATTATCATACTTCTTATAATGAAACATTCATTCCCGTTAAGGGCATATTGGGTGTTGATGTAGGAAAGAAAAGTTTCAGGCTTGAAAAAGAACAGGTGGCAACTGCAAACAAAAATGAGATCCATCGCTTTTATAATCCCGGAAAGGAAACGATTCGATTCCACGTAAAGATCAGTCCCGCGGAGACCCGTTTCCTGGAAAGTCTTTGCATCGGCTATGGCCTCGCCGATGACGGGCTGACCAACAGTAAAGGAATTCCTAAAAAAATGGATCATCTCGCCGTTCTGATGGAACATGCCGACAGCCGCTTTACAGGGTTTTTGGCACTCATTGAACCCTTTATTTTGCGACGGGCCAAAAAAGCAAGAAAGAAGGGAGTGATGAAAGAATTACTGCAGAAATATTGTCAATAGCCATAAATACCATACAACCGGTGAATCCTCCCCGGTTTGTCAAAGCTCCGTAAAATGCGGGGCTTTTGTTTTTACTGCCAACACCATTTCTGTCGCCACGAGAAATTGTGGCGCAATTACTACACGAAACAAGGCGTGAAGCCACCCGCTGCCGGATATAGCTAACGTAAATTTGCCTATCGAAAAACCAAAACTGTCTTTAATGGGACAGTTTCTAGTTTAAACAGATTTACTAATCCAAAATTTTGTTTAATGCGATATCCTATCAGAAAATCACTTCTCATCGCCGGCCTCACTTTAGCAAGCGCCGCTTTTGCTG
>DASSFT010000673.1:0-2482 GCA_035694045.1 Chitinophagaceae bacterium | reverse complement strand
TCAAATTCGAGGTGAAAGAGAAAATTGCAACCCTGAATCCTATGTACAGGTTTTCTTACAGGGAATTTATTTCCGGCTATTTTGGTACCTCATTCCTCATTGGGAAAAAAGTCTTTAGGGACGTCCAGGAAGAAGATAAGACAGGTATTTATTCAGGACTTGACATCAGCCTTACGCCCCTGCTCAAGGGCAATAAGGTCTTTACTTCACTCGGCCTTTCATCGGCTTACAGCGATTTACCTAAAAATTTCGCGGACGACTATTGGCTCAATTCCCGTCGCCTGTCCAGTGGTCTTACGTTCGGTGGCAGTTTTGAGACGAGCGTGGCCAGTTATAACCCTGTTCGGACCAGTATTGCCAGGAATAAGCTCCTGCTAATAGCCTTGAACGTAGGGTTCTTCAATAACCGGGTTCATTTTATTGCAGAGTGGGACCAGTTAAAATCGGAAAATTTGTATCCAGTAAGAGTTAGTTCATATCCTCCGTCGACGATCTACCTTCGCGGAGTTGAAACGACGCAGGGACTCTCCTTCGCAGTTGATGCCAGGATTATCGACAAAAGCAGGATTAAATGGCAGTCGCGACTCAATTTGCTGTTTCCAGAAACAAAACTGGACCAGGTTGGGACAGCATCCGGCGCCACTCCATACCGGTCTTCGATGCGTGGAGGATGGCAGAACAAAATTGAATGCAACCGTTTTTTTGTGCAGGTCAACGCAATGCTGGATCTCGGACACGCCTATTACCAGGGGACTTTCCCACAGACCATAGACAAACAAGATGATTTCAGTCTCAACTATGTTTTATTGGGATATCGTGCGTCGTTGTCAAAAACGGCACGAAGCAAAGATTTATCGGTATTTGTCCAGGCAAGAAATCTTTTCGCCTCTGAACGTCTGAGGAAACTGTATGAATATGATAGTTATGCAGGGATTGGTGTTGATCTTTCCTTCTGATTGCCACGGATACACGGAAAAAAATGAAGATTAAAGAATCGCCACGGATTCACGGAAAAAAAATGAAATCATCCTTGTATCCCTGGCAATCTTCATCCTTAAACCTTTCAACCATTAAACCATTAAACCTTTAAACCGTTAATCCGTGTATCCGTGGCAACAACAAAATCATCCATGTATCCCTGGCAATCTTCATCTTTAAACCTTTCAACCATTAAACCATTAAACCTTTAATCCGTGTATCCGTGGCAACAGCAAAATCATCCGTGTATCCGTGGCAACAACAAAATCATCCGTGTGTCCGTGGCAATAACGAAATCATCCGTGCCCATAAAACATAGTTTTTTCAAGGCGTTTGAACTTCTTTTTTCCTTTTGACAGCTCTTCCTGGTATTTTTCCAATGCCTTTGATATAACCGCTGCCTGGGTTTGGGTTTCATTCGCCAACTCGCTTTCCGTCATGGTCCGCGGCGTGAATTTATTGATAATGTTGTCCAGCTTTTCCATTCGCTTATCGTTGGGATCGATGGGATGTAAAAAAACCTGTGCGTAAGGCACACCCGCACTGGGCACCGCTTCTACAAAATATATTTTCCCGGCCTCCAGTTCAGCCGTTATAAAGTCCTGGTTGGAAGCACTGGCCCAAAATAAATGTTCCCCTGGCTCGCACTCATAACGAATATAATTCCTGGAATTAAACCGGCCGATAACTTTTGTACTGTCATAATAGGTAAAGTCGATGGCAAAAGCCAGGGACATAGTCCGGACAAAATAAACTACGGCTTTACCTTTCTTAGGCCGTGTGATTCCCTGGGAATAAGATTGTGCATGGCAAAAAAGTAGAGCTACAATAACAACGTATTTCATTTTCCTTATGATTTTATTCTTTATAGATGGCTATACGGGTATTACCGTCACTACACCTCATCCCCCGATACATCCCTTCGCTATTGAACATCATTACCGCATTACCTTTTGCATCCACACCAACCATCCCGCCATCTCCTTCCAGTTTCACCAGCTTATCATTTACCACCACATTCATCGCCTCTTGCAGGGAAAGCCCTTTGTATTCCATCAGGCAACTCACGTCATACGCTGCTACGGCCCGAATAAACATTTCACCATAACCCGTGCAACTGATAGCACAGGTCTGATTATTTGCATAGGTGCCGGCGCCAATTATTGAACTGTCCCCAACTCTTCCCCATTGTTTATTGGTCATACCGCCGGTACTTGTGGCAGCAGCAGTATTCCCATACTTATCGCAGGCAGCAGCCCCAACCGTTCCAAACTTTCTATCTTCAGTTGTTTCGTTAGAGGAAGCCTTGTCGTCTACACTGACATTGTGATCAAGCGCAGTTTGCCCGGAATCCTGCATTTTTTTCAATTGGTCATACCGGAACTGGGAGAAAAAATATTCATCCGGCTCCAGCTTGATACCCTGCTTTATCGCAAAATCACTGGCGCCTTTCCCGCTAAGAAAAACATGATTACTGTTAAGCATTACTTCGGTAGCCAGCTCT
>DASSFT010000672.1:0-6220 GCA_035694045.1 Chitinophagaceae bacterium | reverse complement strand
CCGGTGGAGTTTTGATTATAGATTGTCCAGAAAATAATGGATATCGCAAATATGAAAAGCAATGCGCCGATTCCCCTTTTCTCGTCCTTCTGGGCTTTTCGCCAAATATTGACATAAAAAAATATAACTGGGACACAGGCGAAGATGAAGGCATCCGCTGAATCTGTACCAAAGATATTTCCATCGGGATTTGCGGCACTTGTTGTTCCTTTTATAAACCACCCCAACACAGCAAATATGATCATAGGAATAAATACAGATCCCAGAATCCTTGAAGTAGGCATATCTCCCGGCTGCATTGGTCTTTTCACATCATATGCCTTAACGTGTTTTAATTGGGAAGCAAGCCAGATTAATCCAATGATAAGGCCGATTCCCGCTGTTGCAAATGCATATCGCCAATCGTATTTATTTCGCATAATCGCAGCAACGAAATTGCAAATAAAGGCGCCGGTGTTAATACCCATGTAAAATATGTTGTACGCATTGTCTTTTAATGGCCTTAACTCATCCGTGTTATACATGTTGCCCAGGAGGGTAGAAATATTCGGCTTAAAAAAGCCATTGCCTACAATGATCAAGCCGAGCGATATGTACATGGTAGTTGTACCTGGCAACGCCAAGCCTAAATAACCAGCTGCCATCAATGTGCCGCCCATAAAAATCGATCTCAAGTATCCAAGATAGCGGTCAGCCAATAGTCCACCAATAAATGGAGTTAGGTAAACCAAAGCAATGAAAGAACCTACAACGTCCGCTCCCATTTTGGTATTCATGCCCTTGCCACCTGTTGTCGTATTAGTTAAATAGAGTAACAAGATCCCTACCATCAGATAGTAACCAAACCTTTCCCACATTTCGGTAAAGAACAGCACATATAATCCTCTTGGATGTTTGCCGGTTTTTGCTGGGGTATTCATATAGCTTTTTTACGTTTTAAATCAGAGTTTAACCTTAACTAGCGGCCAAAATACAGAAAAATGACTTTGAAAAAATTTTTCATTATATCTTTAACTCTGAACCATAGTAGCAACCAACGAAATCCTGGTTAGTACCATCATGAGAATTTTTCTGTTAGGCTCTGGCGGCAGGGAACACGCTCTTGCCTGGAAGTTAAATCAAAGCGCCCCATCCAATTCAATTTATATAGCACCCGGTAATCCCGGCACGGCTAAATGCGGAAAAAATGTACAGCTTGATATCAGGGACTTCGACGCGATCCGCAAATTCTGTATTTATGAAAAGATAGAAATGGTCATCGTCGGTCCGGAAGAACCGCTGGTCAATGGTCTCTACGACTATTTCAAAGCGAGCGAAGAACTCCAAAACATCCATTTTATCGGTCCATCCAAAGAAGGCGCCAAGCTGGAAGGCAGCAAAGCATTCGCCAAGGCATTTATGAAGCGCCATAATATTCCTACCTCCAAATACAGGGAGTTTACCAGCGATAATTATGAAGAAGGGATAAAATACCTGCAGCAACATGATCTGCCGATCGTATTAAAAGCGGACGGACTGGCTGCTGGCAAGGGAGTGGTCATTTGCCAAAGCTATGTGGAAGCTATCGCTGAATTTGAATTGATGATCCAGCAGGCGAAGTTTGGGGAAGCCAGCAAGAAAGTAGTGGTGGAAGATTTTTTAAGCGGGATCGAGGTCAGCGTTTTTGCCATTACGGATGGCAAGAATTATGTGATGCTACCGGAGGCTAAAGATTATAAACGCATCGGCGAAGGCGACAAAGGGTTAATGACAGGTGGTATGGGAGCCGTGAGCCCGGTACCATTTGCCAAAGACGATTTTATGCGTAAGGTGGAAGAACGAATCATCAGGCCAACTGTCAACGGCATTTACAAAGAAGGGATCGAATATACCGGCTTTATATTCTTTGGTTTGATAAATGTAAACGGTGATCCATACGTGATCGAATACAATTGTCGCATGGGTGACCCCGAAACAGAAGTGGTGATACCAAGACTGGAAAACGATCTTGTTGAAATATGTATTGCCGCTTCCGGCAAAGAATTGGATAAGGTGCAGGTAAGAGTAGATAAAAGAGCTGCGGCAACTATCATGGCTGCCAGCCGTGGTTATCCAACAGGATTTGAAAAAGGATTCGAGATTACAGGCCTCGACGAAAAATACGGCAAACAATCAATCGTCTTCCAGGCTGGTACAAAAGAAGAAGATGGAAAGATCCTTACAAATGGAGGACGTGTGTTCTGCGTTACCTCTTTCGGGGAAGATATTGAAGATGCCGTCAGCTCCTCGCTTGAAGTGCTGAACAATATACATTTTGAAGGAATCTACTACCGGACTGATATTGGATACGAATTTAAACCATCTGCGTCACCGCAGATGTAAGAACCAAGAACCAATCCCGCCAACGGGCGGGACAAGAACCAAAAAAGCACGAATACTTAAATACCAAACCCGAAAAATCGGGAAGCCCCTGTTTAAATATTTTAATTTGGGATTTATTTGTCCCAGCAATTGGCGGGATTGTTTCTTGAGATTTGGTTCTTTGGTGCAGGGATTTGAACCTTTGCAAAAAAACATCTTATGCCCGGTGAAGTTCACTACCACGATTATCTCCAGTTAGACAAGATCCTCAATGCCCAATTTCCTGAAAGCGATAAAAAGCAATTGCCGGCGCACGACGAAATGCTTTTTATCGTCATACACCAGGCCTATGAACTCTGGTTTAAACAACTTCACCACGAAGCCGATTCCATTGTGACGATAATGGGCAAGCCGGCACTCAACGACAACTCACCGGAATTGCAAACTGTAGTACACCGCTTGAACCGAATAGTGACAATAATGCGGGTATTGGTGCACCAGATTGATATCATGGAGACGATGACCCCAATGGATTTCCTGGACTTTAGGGACATGCTCCGCCCCGCTTCCGGTTTTCAAAGCTGGCAATTCAAAGAACTGGAGGCCAAACTCGGCCTTAAATTTCAACATCGCCATGGTAAGGAGTATTACACTTCTGTACTTCGGAAAGAACATGTTGAGCTTATTAAAGAAGCAGAAAAAAACAAATCCCTGCTTGAGCTGGTGAACACCTGGCTTGAACGAATGCCATTTTTTAAGGAGGAACAGAATTGGAAAAATTTTGAGGTTCACACAGATACCGGTAACATACCTGCTTTTTGGGCCGAATACCGTTACCAGTACCAACATAGCCTGGCAGAAGCCGAAAGAGGCAATATGGAAGCTTTCGATAAGATATTCATCGATCCTGCGGCAGAAAGCGACCAGGTTTTGTCAGCAACGGCCTCACGTGCTGCTCTTTTTATCATGCTTTACCGCGGATATCCCATGTTACAACTGCCTTTCCAGTTATTAAACGCCCTCCTGGAAATTGATGAGCAACTCAGCTCCTGGCGATACAGGCACATGAACATGGTGCATCGCATGATCGGTATGCGGATAGGTACCGGGGGAAGCAGCGGCAAAGACTATCTAAAAGCAGCTGCCGATAAACATTATATTTTCAAGGAAATCGCACAGCTCAACAGCTTCCTTATCGAGAGAAGAAAATTACCTGCTCTGCCTGCAGAAGTAGAGAGGAGGTTGGGTTTCATAGCAGCATAAAAAAAATCCCGCATTGCTGCGGGACCAGAAACTGAAATATTGATAATTACGGGTTAAAAAGTATATCGTATTCCCAATCCACCCCAGCCCCCGGTAAAACCACGGGCACTTCCAAATTCCAAAGAAGGTTGCCAGTCAAGGGAAATGTTGATTGGGGCGCTGTTAATCTTGTAGTCGAGACCAAGCACGCCATCTATTCCGATCACGCCGCCGCCGCCATATTTATCATTGTAGAAACCGACATGCGCACCGGGACCAATGTACCATTTCAAACCACTGGCGCCACTGATGTCTCCATGTATCTCGTATAAACCCGTGAACCGAACGCCACGGTACCAAAAATAACCGATGAGCTCACCGGCATTTTTTTCATTAAAAAAATGTTTCAGCGAAATTCCTCCACCATCCCAGATTTTAACTCCTAATGCCGTTCTGTAGGTGGAGCTGTGAGCACTTCCGCTTTGTGCATGGGTGACCACAACGAAGAAAATAGCCAGAACTGATATCAGAATTTTTCTCATAAAAGATTTGATTTTAGTAAAATAAATAATCTGTAATCTGCATTGTCCATTTCTGTGCCAAAAAAAACTGCCTGTTAAAAATAAGCGGTTAACGGGAATCGAAACTAAGCTTCTTGCCTGATTCTCAGGAGGAAATAAATGAAGGCAGCCAGGGCTATAACCGCGGTAGTAAAAAAAGTATAAAAACTCCCCGTGTTTGTCCAGATCAGTCCCGCAATAATACTTGCCGCTAGTGTGCAAATACTTTCACAGGATGTATAAAAACCAATAGCGGTGGCGGTATTGGTTTCATGAGCCAAATTAGTAATCCACGCTTTGGCAATACCTTCCGTTGCTGCGGCATACAGTCCATAGACCAGAAACAACAGGAAGATAACCGGAGTAGAGGGATTGAAAGCAAACCCGGTATAGACAGCTGCAAACAATAAAAGACCTGCCAGGTAAATTCTTTTAAAACTAAACCGGTCCGCTACCGCTCCAAGCGGGTAAGAGGCCAGTGCGAAAACCAGGTTGTAGAAAACATAGGCGGCGATCGTTGTGGTATCACTGCCTGTCAACTCCCTGGTCTTCCATAACAGGAAAAGATCGGAGCTGTTGAACAGGGCAAACAACAGGAGTCCGAACACGAGCCTTTTATATTGAGGTGTGGCAATAGAATAATATTTGAAAAATGAAAAGAAATTGCCTTTACCCAGGGTAGATACCGGTTGCTTTTTTTCTTTCAATAAAAAAATAAACATCACGCTGATCAGCCCGGGGATGAATGCGAGATAGAAAATGGTCTTATACTGGCCGGGATAGTAATACAGGTACAGAAGGGCGAGAGCCGGACCAATAGTGGCGCCGAGAGTGTCCATACCGCGATGGAACCCGAAGATCCTTCCCTTTGTTTCCCTGGTTGCTTCCTGCGACAACAGGGCATCCCTTGCCGCGGTTCGAATACCTTTTCCCAGCCGGTCTGTGGCCCTGGCAAAAAATATCCAGACGGGATAAACGAATATCGCCATCATCGGTTTTGAGATGGCGCTTAAAAAATAGCCTAACTTGACGAAAGGCAGGCGCATCCCCTTTTCGTCACTCAGTTTTCCAAAATATCCCTTGGTGATGCCGGCTGTAAAATTGGCAAATCCTTCCAGCAATCCCATCCAGGCGATGGAAAAGCCTATTTGTTTTAAGTAAACAGGCACGACGGGGTATAATAACTCGCTGGCTATATCCGCAAAAAGGCTGACGATGGAGAGTATCCAAACTGTTCGGGTTATGATCCGCATAGTCGGAGAATGACTGAAGATAATTTTTTTCCTTTATACAATAATAGAAGTACTCGCAGCGCCGTTTATTGGCAGAATATTGTGCCTTCCATTTTTTACTCGCGAAACAGCAAGTTGAAGTTGGGTAAACAATGCAGACCACGATACCGAACTAAAACTATTTATTACCTCAAATTGCCAACTCCAAAGCCTTTTTAACAATGGGCTGGCTGCTCCGCAAGGGAGTTGCCTTGTTAATTCAAATTATTTCCTTCACCTTTGCACACATTAAATCCAATCCGCACAAAATGGGACTTTTTAATTGGTTTACACAAGAAATAGCCATTGACCTCGGCACTGCTAATACACTGATTATACATAATGATGAAGTAGTCGTGAACGAGCCTAGCATAGTTGCGCTCAACCGGAATAATCCCAAGGAAGTGCTGGCGGTTGGCAAGCGGGCATTGATGATGCACGAAAAAACCCACGAAAGTATCCGGACTGTTCGTCCCTTAAAAGATGGCGTTATTGCAGATTTTAACGCTGCTGAATTGATGATCAGGGAGCTGATAAAGCTGGTTTATCCCAAAAAACCCCTGTTTCCTCCCAGCTGGCGGATGATGATATGTATTCCCTCTTCAATTACTGAAGTAGAAAAGCGTGCCGTTCGCGACAGCGCCGAGCAGGCAGGTGCCAAAGAAGTCTATCTTTTGCATGAGCCGATGGCCGCGGCACTCGGAATCGGGATTGACGTGGAGGAGCCGGTGGGTAATATGATCATCGATATCGGGGGTGGCACCACGGGTATTACCGTGATTGCTTTAGCCGGTATTGTCTGCGATC
>DASSFT010000671.1:0-5989 GCA_035694045.1 Chitinophagaceae bacterium | reverse complement strand
CAGGCACTTCTTTTACAATGAGCTTATAAACCGTCTTGCCGTCATTCTTTGGAGGCACTACGTTTAAGTATTTCGCATCTTTTTCAGGATTGCCACCCCAGGCGGCGGCAGTTCCTACTAAATGCCTGATGGGATCCACTTCATTTTTTTTACCGAATGCGCCTGAGAAATCGGGAATGGTTTCGCTTAAGATTAGAAGAGCATCTCTCACTTTCTTTTGGCTAACAGGATCCCAGTTTGGCAATTCCAGTTTTCCCGGGCCACCGGGCTGGCTAAGTTTTACCAGGTCCTGCAATGTATGGACCTCTTTTATATCCTGTGGATTGGAAGGGTCTACCAAAGTTCTCAATCCGATCAAAGCATTACGCGTCCCGGCTTTCTCCCTTGTGAGTGTGTAATCACCGGGTCCATATCTGACGTCAATCGCATAGTGAACTTCATTGACTACCATTAATGACATGAATCGTTTGCCGGCATCGGGCAATGTTACCGTTACTGGTCCTGCATCCAGATCGATAACAGTAGAAGAATAAAGCGTATCACGATTGCCACGAATGACCGATTGCTGATCAACCGGGAACAGCTCACGATGGTGATAGAATTTGCCAAGGTTTCCTTCATTTTTCACAATATTGTCGAAATACATGTCCGACTCGGCTCGCTTGAAGTTGTCTATGGTCACGGGAACAGGTTGCGACGAAGTTGTTTGTAGTTTTTCTTTCTGTTGTGTTTGTGTTGCCATAAGTTTGAATTATGAGTTATTAATTATCATTTCCCTGGCGCCAGCATCCAGCATCGAGCATCCAGCATCGGCTTGATTCACTTCATCGCCTTCTCAATCTTCGCTTTCAGATACTCGGCATACTTCTGGTGTTTGTCAACTCCCATAATGGCATCGAGTTGCGCCCACCGGGCCTTACTTACTGCTTCGGCATATTTTTCCTTGTCTGCTTCTGCTTTCACATACCGGTTGATGCGGTCAAGGGTACCCAGGTAACAGGCATTTACATTATCAATATCATCCAGTTGAACAGCCGTCATCCCTAATGTGTTCTTCAGGTATTTCTGGTTGTCGGCCCTGAACGCTTTTAGCTTCATTACTTTTTGTTCATCTGTCAGCTCACTCCATTTTTGTGCAGTGATTGTCGTTGCCGCTACAAGACAAATCAAAATAGAAAAGATTATTTTTTTCATTGTTCACGTTTTTATTTAAACATTAGTTTACTTCGCTATTCAGCATCCAAGCATCCAGCATCGAAATCTTACTTGCCTTTCTTTCCCCCGTCAGGATTGCTGAATGCGATATAAAAGAATAACAACAGCAACATAAAAAAGAGAGACAGCATGATGATAAGTCGCATATACTACAGTTTTCATATTGTGGTTTTCAATTCATAACTACATTTCTCTTCTCCTTACAATGCACCTGAACCCTATATGACTCATCCCCGTATCAATCATTTGGGGTTGCCTGGCTGCGGGTCTGTAACGCAAACAATAATTCGGCGCACAGATATGGGAGCCACCCTTGACCACTTTTCGTGGTATTCTTATTTTCGGCTGGCAGGGATCATAACTTTGTTCGGGAGAAACTACCCTGGGGTTGACATGTGTAGTACAGCATGTTTTCACTTTATTGGCTGTTTCATCGAGATGCGCAACATACCAGTCGCTGGTCCATTCCCATACATTGCCAGCCATATCATAAAGACCGTAACCATTTGGAGCAAACGATCCGACAGGAGAAGTTCCCTCAAAGTGATCTGTCAACAGATTTTGATGAGGGAATTCACCCTGCCATGTATTCGCCATTGGGTTAGTCAGTTGAACATCTTCGTTTCCCCAGGTAAAGTCCATTCCTTCAAGTCCGCCTCTCGCGGCGAATTCCCATTCAGCTTCCGTCGGTAGTTCTTTGCCCGCCCATTTCGCGTAGGCTTCTGCATCTTCATAAGCTACATGCACTACCGGGTGATCTCTTAGCCCGGAGAGATTACTTCCCGGTCCATGGGGATTTTTCCAGTTGGCACCGGGAACCCATTGCCACCAGTTGAAGTAATCTTTCAGGTCGACCGCTTCGTCAGATTTCTTAAATACCAATGCGCCAGGTACAAGCAGTTCTGGCTTTGCACCCGGGTAATCTTTTGGATCCAACGGTCTTTCGGCAACAGTGACATAATTTGTTTCTCCCGTGAAATCCTTAAACTCCCTGTTCGTAACGGCATACTTGTCGATCCAGAAACCATCTACGGTTACTTCGTGTACGGGCTTCTCTTCGGGGTAAAATTTATCTGAACCCATCAGGAATTTTCCCTGGGGAATGAAAACCATCCTGACAAGGTCCAGTTCTGTTTCTATTTTTTGATACTCCATTAGCTTGTGTTTTTATGTTATGCTATCAATTGCGGATCGAATTGTTATCATGTTAAAGAAGCGATTGCCAGTCTTTTTATCAGTATGATCATCATTGCTGTAAACGGTATGCAAATGCCTATTATGAACATCCGCAGGGTTTTTTTATAAAATTTTTTGGCTCCTTCTTCTCCATATTCCGGCCGCAGGATCCGGTACACAACGGTTACCAGTAGACAGATGGTAGAAACGACGGCCACTCCTATGATTATGTCCGAGGCATCTTTTGTGAATGCTTTCGGCACCCATGAATTGGTAAAATTCAACATGAACCCCAAAAAAATACCAACTGCTGTTACCATCGGTCCCCTGTATTTGTCAATGTCCATCTTGGGTATCATTTGTGATTGATGGATTGTCATAGATCAACGTTATTAATTATAGTTGTCCTCAGTCTCTTGCCAATGCCGCTGCCATTTTCTTTTCTACATCCACATAAACATCATTTGCCACATCAAATACGACTTTGATGATCTCACCACCCTGGAATTCAAATTTTGGTTTGTATTCTGCGCTTACAGCATCGCCGCCATCATAGCCGACACACATGCCCTCACCACACAATGCATAGTGACCGGTCTCTGTACGGAATTTGCCTTCAGCCACCGGTGTTTCGTCTACATACAATTTCATCTGTCCCAATGCTTCCAGGCTCTTGCTGATCGATTCTTTTGTGAATTCAATCCCTACGATATGCTTTCCCGATTTTGGTGAGACTGCAGAAAGTCGCTGTTCGGGTGGAATGCCAAGGAAGTTGTACACGAATACGAGATTGCCATTTTGTACAAACAAAGTGTAACCCCCAAAACGAGAACCCTGGGCTACAATGACACCCTGGGATTTCTCCGTGAACTCTACTTCTGCCAGTATTTTGAAGGAGACACCCAGCGTGCGTGCCACTGTAGCTTCCGGTACTTCAGTGGTGCCGGGATAATAAGAATACTGGCCCCCGGTCAGCGGTTCTTTGTGAAATTCCATTTCGTGCTGCTTGTGTACACCGAGATCGTTCAATGGCAGCACATTGTTTTTCTTCGCTTCTTCCAACCATAGATCAACCAACTCTTTTAATTTTTGAGGATTTTGTTTTGCGAGGTCTTTTGCTTCAGAACGGTCTTCATCCGTATGAAAAAGCTGCCATTGGTCTTTATCAAAATTCCCCTGGTCGGATGGCATGGGTCCATGCATGGCCGCGGCCTTCCATCCTTTGTGCCAAATGCCCCGGGTGCCGGCCATTTCGTAATACTGCGTTTGTTTAGTTGTGTTAGCAGCAGCATCGTCAAAACTATAACGCATGGATACACCTGCCAGCGGTGTTTGCTTTAAACCGTCAATGGTATCTGGCATCGGTACGCCGCAACATTCAAGGATTGTAGGCACGATATCGGTGCAATGATGATATTGATGCCGCAGTTCACCTTTTGCCTTTATTCCTTTTGGCCAGTAGATCACCAATGGGTCGCAAGTGCCCCCGGCATAAGATCCATATCGTTTGAACATCTTATAGGGTGTTGAAAATGCAACCGCCCAACCTGTTGGATAATGATTGTAAGTATCCGGCGAACCGAGTTTGTCGATCATGTCCATGTTTGATTTAATATCGTCGGGATAACCATTAAAAAAACGGTTTTCATTCACAGATCCGTTCGGGCTGCCTTCACCCGAAGCACCATTGTCGGCACAATAAAAGATCAATGTATTTTCCAATTGACCTGATTCTTCGAGGTAGTCTATTATCCTGCCTATTTGTACATCGGTATACTCAGAGAAAGCCGCATAGACTTCCGCCATGCGGGAGAATAGTTTTTTTTCTTCGCCCGATAAGCTGCTCCAGGGCCTTACTTTATCTGCTTCCGGGAGAATGCCTTCAGGTAAAGGATTGATAGGAGTCAGCTGTGTATCTTTTGGTAATATTCCTTTCTCGGTCATGCGTTTCAACACCCATTCCCTGTAGGCCTCATAGCCGTCATCAAATTGGCCTTTGTATTTTTCAATATAATCTTTGGGCGCATGGTGGGGTGCGTGATTGGCGCCGGGGCAGTACCACATATACCAGGGTTTTTGGGATTCGGATTGTTTTGCATCCCGGATATAATTGATCGCCTTATCAGCCAGGTCTTTTGATAGATGATATCCTTCTTCGGGTGTATACGGTTGATCTATGAAATGATTATCCTCGATCAGTTCGGGGTACCATTGATTGGTTTCACCGCCAATAAAACCATAGAAGCGGTCATATCCCAGTCCAAGAGGCCAACGCTTTTTTGAAGCGCCCATGGCGAAAGCATCAACAGGTACATTGTGATTCTTCCCGATCCAAAAAGTGCTCCACCCGGCATCCCGCAAAATCATGGCGATCGTTCCATTTTCAATGGGGATATGGCCGCAATAACCCGGGAATCCTGTTGCCGCTTCTGCTATAGAGCCGAAGCCGTTCTGATGATGGTTGCGGCCGGTTAAAAAACAGGAGCGGGTAGGAGAGCAGACTGCAGTAGTATGCCATTGGGTGTATGTTAATCCTTCTTTTGCCAACCGGTCCATGGTAGGCATGTTAATCCGTCCACCATAAGGTGACCATGCGGCACAACCTGTATCATCATACAAAATGACAAGGACGTTTGGTGCTCCTTCGGGAGCTTTTTTGTCCAAAAAAGCAGGCCAGTCAGGTTTCGAATCGCGTATGTCTAATTTGATCGTGCCTTTGAATTTTTTTGTAGCTCCATTGCTGGCAGTTTGTTTACTGTTTGTTTTTGCCATAATGTTTTTTTAATGGTCATATATTTATTCATTCATTCCATTTGAAATAATATCCTTTCATTGGCATCTTTTACAACTCTGGTTTTGGGATGATCAGTGGTTAGCCCCGCTGGCCGCTTCGGACATTTTTTCCATTGCATCATCGATAGTGAAACTGTTTGGCTTCTGAACGGCTGGGAAGTCTTTGAATGTCTCAGCAAATCTTGCCGCGGCTGTTTGCGCTGCGAAAATGAAGTATGCATTATGGACAACCCAATCCCAGTACGTATTCGAGGTTACATCTGCAAATTCATAAGGATCGGTTCGCAAATTGAATATCTTCGGCAAACGTAAACGCGTAAAAGGTTCTGCCCATACTCCCATCGTTCCATGTAAACGTTGCTCCATGAATACGATCTTCCAGTTATCGAAACGAAGGGCAAGCACATCACCATCATCACTGAAATAGAAGAAGAACTTGCGTGGACTTTCTTTTACTTCACCTGTCAGGTAAGGCAATAAGTTATAGCCATCGATAAGGTTTTTATAAGTACGTCCAATCGCTTTATGTCCCTTTTTCAGTTTTTCTCGTACGTCCGGATCACCAGCCATTGCGAGGAATGTAGGAAGCCAGTCGTGGTGTTGTACAATTCCATTAGAGATCGAGCCGGCCTTGATCTTGCCTGGCCAACGAATCAATAGTGGGATTCTGAAGGCGCCTTCCCAATTCGTATTTTTTTCACTGCGGAATGGTGTCATCCCACCATCGGGCCATGTATTCCTATGCGGTCCGTTGTCAGTTGAATACATTACGAAGGTTTCTTCTGTAATACCCAGCTCATCAAGC
>DASSFT010000670.1:0-3001 GCA_035694045.1 Chitinophagaceae bacterium | reverse complement strand
CCACCTTGATTTCCTTAGGTATCTCAACAATGATATTGTGAGAATAGCCTAAAGTAAGATCCAGCAAATTACCCTGGTTGGAGGCTTTAAAACCCACACCGATCAGTTCCAGTTTCCTGATGTATCCATCTGTTACGCCTTTGACCAGGTTAGCTGTAATAGAACGATACAGGCCATGCAGGGCACGATGACGGATCTGGTCAGTCGGGCGGATAAAATTTACCTGTCCTTCTGTTATTTCCACTTTTATCTCACGGTCAACAGCCTGTTTCAATTCACCTTTCGGTCCTTTTACTGTAAGCACATTATCGCCACCAACAGTGATTGTTACACCTTTCGGAACAGTAACCGGTTTTTTTCCTATACGAGACATAAAAACAATTTGATAATTTGATAATTAAACAATTTGATCATTGGGTTGAACGTGTTCAGTTACCGTATAGAGAACTTAAATTATCGATCAACCGTTTATCTACGAGACAACCTGGAAACATTTTCAGGTTGCCACATTTGCACATTAATAAACGTAACAAAGAACTTCTCCGCCAACATTCTGCGCTTTTGCCTCTTTATCGGTCATGACACCTTTCGAGGTTGACAGTATCGCCACACCCAATCCATTCTTCACACGACGGAAATCAGCAGGCTTCGCATACTGGCGCAAACCCGGGCGGCTCACCCTTTCCATACTTTGAATAGCCGGTTGTTTAGACTGGGGATCATACTTCAAGGCGATCTTAATGACACCTTGTTTGCTATCATCCTCAAACTTATATTTCAGAATATAGCCCTGATTGTACAAGATCTCGGTCATACGCTTTTTGAGATTAGAAGCCGGTATATCAACTATGCGATGGCCGGCCATCTGCGCGTTACGGATTCTCGTCAGGAAATCTGCTATAGGATCTGTTACCATTTTATAACTGTTGTCTGTTTTAAATTTTTTCGTGAGTCGCGATTTTTCAATCGTGAATCGAACAATCTTTTCGCCAGGAGTCGTACTCACGTTTCACGACTACCTCCCGATAGCTATCGGGATCACGGTTTACCAGGATGCTTTCTTCAACCCGGGTATTTTGCCATTCAAAGCCATGTCTCTAAGGGCTATCCTCGAGATACCGAAATACCTTATGTATCCCTTTGGACGACCGGTCATTTGGCAACGATTCTTTAAACGAACCCTGGAAGAGTTTTTCGGCATCTCGTCCAATGCTGCCCAATTGCCGGCTTTTTTCAACTCGGCGCGCTTAGCAGCATATTGAGCTACCATTTTTTCCCTTTTTCTTTGCCTGGCCTTTACTGATGTTTTTGCCATAATTGTTGAAATTCGAATTTTTAATATCGAAACCCGGATTTTTTTCTTCGGATTTCTCCCGATCCTTCGCTTCGCTCAGGACTGGGACCAGAATTAGATTTAGTTATTCTTTACTACGTTTCTGAACGGCATTCCCAGTTCCTTTAATAACTCATATGCCTCTTCATCTGTATTAGCCGTTGTTACAAACGTGATATCAAAACCGGTTATCTTGTTTACTTTATCGATGTCGATCTCCGGGAAGATGATCTGCTCGGTGACACCCATGGTGTAGTTACCACGGCCATCAAATGATTTTTCATTCACTCCCCTGAAGTCACGAACGCGGGGCAATGCCACAGCGATCAAACGATCCAGGAATTCAAACATCTTATCGCCACGCAAGGTAACCCTGGTACCGATCGGCATATGCTTACGAAGTTTGAAGTTGGAGATATCCTTCTTTGACATCGTTGCCACAGCTTTTTGCCCGCTGATGATCGACATTTCTTCCAAAGCGACATCTACAAGTTTTTTGTCAGTTACTGCACCATTCACGCCACGGTTCAAGCAGATCTTTTCCAGCTTGGGCGCCTGCATGATGCTTTTATAACCAAACTTTTTTACCAATGCAGGTACAACTTCTTTCTTGTACTTGTCTGCCAGTCTCGGGGTATATGTTTTTGTTGCCATATAATTTCAATTTTGAGCAGGATCAGAAATTAGATTTTCTCTCCTGACTTTTTTGATATACGCACGGTCTTACCGTTCTCTCTTTCTCTTTTCACCTTCACCGGTGCTTTTGATTTTGCATCCCACAACATTACATTGCTGATATGAATGGGAGCTTCTTTCTTAATGATGCCGCCCTTGGTATTGTTCGCTGACGGTTTGGTATGTTTTGTCACCATATTCACGCCCTCCACGATCACTTTACTTTCATCTACCAAAACTTTCTTCACAGTTTTAGGCCTGTATTCCCATTTACCGCTATCATCTTTTTTTGGCTTTGCTTCGCCCGAGATAACGACAACCATATCGCCTTTCTTAATGTTAAACTTCGGTTTGAATCTTGCTTTCATTTTCTTCTCTTTTAGAGATTTTTAAATTTTCGTCAATCGTGAGAGCTTCACTGTGCTTTGGTGAATCATCCACGATTCACGACTCACGTTACAGCACTTCAGGCGCCAGTGAAATAATCTTCATGTATCCCTTATCACGCAATTCCCTGGCAACTGGCCCGAATATCCGGGTACCCCTGGGTTCGTCTGACTGGTTCAACAACACTACCGCGTTATCATCGAAACGGATATATGAACCGTCTTTCCTGCGCAATTTGTTAGTGGTACGGACGATCACCGCTTTGGCAACAGTTCCTTTTTTGATACCGCCCTGGGGCAATGCATCTTTTACCGTAACAACGATCTTGTCTCCAATCTTCGCATAACGTTGTCCGCTGTTGCCGAGTACACGGATACAAAGCACCTCTTTGGCACCACTGTTATCCGCTACATTTAACCGGCTTTCCTGCTGTATCATTATTCTAAAATTTGAATTGTACTTAATTTTTATCCTAAAGTCTCCGCCGTCGGCGTAGGGCTCCAGGGGCTATTTTACTTTTTCAATCACTTCCACCAGTCTCCATCTCTTTGTCTTGCTCAAAGGACGAGTCTCCATGATCTTCACGATATCTCCAATGCTGCACTC